>VGEU01000026.1 GCA_016869145.1 Alphaproteobacteria bacterium
CGGCGCGGATCGGCGGCCGCGACCGCGCTCTCATAGAGTCCGACCAGGAACGCGCGCGGGTTCACGGCCGTCGCGCCCCGGGGGCGATCGTGCCGCGACGGGCGAGGAGGATGCCGGCGAGGATGACCACCGCGCCGACCGCCTGCTGCGCGCCCATCGGCTCGGCGACGAGGAGCCAGGCGAGGAGCGCCGCCGTCGCCGGCTGGAGGAGGAGGCTCACCGAGCCGAAATGGACCGGAAGCCGGCCGAGCCCATAGGCGACGAGCGTCTGTCCGATCACCTGTGCGACGAGCGCGAGGCCGATCAGGACCGCCCAGCCGCGCGCCGTCTCGGGGAAGAACGGTCCCGTCTCGATGAGCGCGACCGGCAGGCAGACGAGCGCGCTCACCGCGGTCGAGACGATCATGATCGCGGCGGTCGAGAGCCGGCCGGCGAGCCGCTCGATGCAGAGCATGTAGGCGCCGTAGAAGACCGCCGTCACGACGCCGAAGAAATCGCCGAGGAGCCGCGTCGCGCTCAGGGCGAACGAGGCGTCCATCAGGATCGCCGCGCCGGCGATCGCCGTCGCCATGCCGGCGAGGAAGAGCCGCGTCACGGTCCGGCGATAGAGGAGGTAGCCGCCGATCACAACGAAGACCGGCGCGGCATTGGCGAGAAGGGTCGCGTTGGCGACCGAGGAGAGGGCGAGCGACCAGTGCCAGAAGATCATGTCGCCGGCGAAGAGGACACCGGCCAGGACGAGGAGGAGCCGGTCGCGCCCCACTAGCGGGCCGCCCCGGCCGGCGGGCGACCCGGCGCGCCGGGCGATCAGCCACAGGAACGGCGTCGCAAGCGCGAAGCGCCAGAACGCGGTCGCGATCGGCGCGGTCTCGCTCCAGCGGAAGAAGATCGGGGCGAAGGCGATCGCGACCGCCCCGGCGAGGAGCGCGGCGAGCGGCACCTGTTCGATCCGGGCGGGCAGGGCGACGGCCATGCGTCGTTATAGGCCGCGGCCGCGCCGTCCGGCCATCGCGAACTCCCTCGCGCCTCCGAACCGAGCCGTGCGGCGCCGCGGGCGGTCCTCGACATACTCTTGCCCCGCGCCGCCCGTCGATCCGCTGATCGGCGAGGATCGGAACCCGGGACCGAGGTGAGCCATGAATCGACGCGTGGGTAGTCTGACCGTTCTCGCGGGCCTCCTTGCGTTCGTGCCGGCGGCGGTGTCGGCCACGGCAAGCCCGGTCAGGCTCGCCCAGGCGGCCGATCCCGTCGTCGTCCAGGCGCTGCAGGACATCGCGCGCTACGAGGCGCTGGCCGACACGATGGCGCCCGGCGACAAGGCGAACGGCCAGACGTGGATGAACGAGCTCGCCGCCGTGGGCAACCGGCTGAAGGCGGTGGCCGACAAGAACCACCCACAATGGCGCGACGCGGCGCAGCGTTTCAACGCGGTCCAGAAGCCGATCGTCGAGATCGCCAATCGCAGCGTCGCCGCCGCGCCGGCCGCGCCGGCCGCGACGCCGACACCTGCGCCCACGCCGGCGCAATCCGCACCGCCCCGGCTGGTGTCCTCCGACCAGGCGCGACTGAACCGTGCGACGAACGCGATACGCTCGCTCGGCAACGACGTGAAAGTGGCGCATTTCCAGACATTCCTCGCCGACGGCGATGTGGCGAAGCTCCGTAACGCCGCCGCCAGTCTGCGGGCGCAGCTCGATGGTCTCCCCGATGCGCACCCCGACGTCGCCGCCGCGAAGGAAGCCCTGGCGACCGTGGAGACCGACATCGACGGCCGCATCGCGGACGCGCGCACGCGCGCCGGCGCGGTCGGCGACATCGATGCGCAGCTCGGCGAGATCAACCGTCGGTTGCAGTCGGCCAAGGTGCCGGCACCGAACGAGTTCAACCCGGACGCCGGCGCGCCGGCGGTGTCGGGCTATATGAGCACGCTCGTCGCGCTATACCGGCAGTCGGTCGCCGACAAGGCGACGCTCGACAAGCTGAGGGCCGCCGGCGTCAAGGACGACCGCATCAGCCGGCTCGGCCACTGGGCCGTCGAGATGCGCCAGCGCAGCGTCGACGAGAGCTACGAGGCGGCGCGCCAGGCGATGGACGCGCATGTCGACCGGTTTCTCAAGATGGCGGGCTTTCACGCCGGCGCCGATCCGAACGACCGCGACCACCGCGTCAACCGGCTGATCGGCGAGGGCAAGCTGGAGGCCGCCCATGCGAATTTCGCCGCCGGCAGCGCCGCGCTCGAAACGGCCAAGGCGTTCGATGCGGCGGCGAGCCGCAGCAATGCACCCGACCGCGTGGCGCAGGCGCGGGCGCTCTCCGACGCGAAGAGCGCCTTCGAGCAGAAATACCGGACCGCGCTCGCCGCCTCGCGCATGCCGCCCGCCGGCATGACCGACGCCAAGTATCTCGACATCGCCCGGGCGGTGCTCGCCGGCGCCGACACCAAGATCAGCCCGCCGCTCCGGCTGGTCATCAACAGCCAGCGCGTGCAGCGCAAGGAGAAGCACGAGGGCGAGCTTCGACCCGGAACCAGCGCCGTGACGCTCACCCTCTATCATTGGGAATGGGACGAGTATCAGGTCGCGACCGCGGAGAAGGACGGCGATACGCACTATGTCTTCTACAACACGCTGAAATACTTCCATCGCGGCGCGCCGACCACGCCGACACAGCGCTGGTTGCTCGCCGAGCGGATCAAGGGTGAGAAGATCCTCGCCGAGAACATCGACAAGTAACCGGCCGACCCCAGAGGCGGCGCGGATCGTGATCCGGGCCTTGCGCCCCGCCGGCGCCCGGGCGCGCCGCGCGCCCGTCGAGGCGGGTCCGCGCGCCCCTTGTGGACGATCCGATCGCGGTCGATCATGCCGGCCGCGCTTGGAACGGGGCCGGGGCCGGCCGCGGGGGACAGAAATGGCCTTGCTCAAATGGGTGGGAACGTCGACCGGGCTGATCGGGGCGCTGATCCTCGCCCTCAACCTCCCGATCAGCGGCTGGGGATGGGTGCTGTTCGCGGTCTCGTCTTCGGCCTGGACGGTGGCCGGGCTGATGATGAAGGAGACGAGCCTCGTCCTCCTCCAGAGCGGGTTCCTCGTCGTCGACCTGATCGGGATCTGGCGCTGGCTGGTCGATTGACGCCATTGGGACGCCCCTGGCCCGCGGCCGGCGACAACACCATATCAGGGTGGTCAAAGAGCGGAGGAAGGCCATGGACGAAAAGACCCGGATCGAGCTCGAAGCGGCGGCGTTCCGCGCCCTCGTCGATCACCTGAGGACCCATACCGAGGTTCAGAACATCGACCTGATGAACCTCGCCGGGTTCTGCCGCAACTGCCTCTCCAAATGGTACAAGGCCGCCGCCGAGGAGCGCGGCATGAGCCTCGACTACGAGGAGGCGCGCACCATCGTCTACGGCATGCACTATGCCGAGTGGAAGACGAAGCACCAGAAGGAAGCGACCGCCGAGCAGAAATCGGCGTTCGCGAAATCGCCGGCCGGCTCGCACCAGCACTGAGCCGGGCGACGAGCCGCCCCGCCGCCTATCAACGGGTTCCACAGCTCATCCACAGCCGATTCGGTCGCGCCGTCTTGCGTGCGCAGGCGGTCGGCGCGACTGTCCGCGTCCCGAACGCGGAGGCGGCCGATGCCCAAGGTGGACAAGACGGCGCAGGAACGGATCCGTACGCTGGTCGCGCGCATCGAGCGGCTGGAGGAGGAGCGCTCCGGGCTCACGGCCGACATACGCGAGGTCTATGCCGAGGCCAAGGGCTCCGGGTTCGAGCCCAAGGTGCTGCGCCAGGTCGTCAAGCTGCGCAAGATGAAGATCGAGGATCGGCGCGAGCAGGAGATGCTGCTCGACACCTATCTCAACGCGCTCGGCATGCTGGAGAGCGCGGCGGCGGAGTAGGGCCTCGCCTCAGAACGTCTCGACCCAGGGCCGCACCTCGATCTCCCACGACCACGCGTTGCGCGCCTGGCGGTGGAGGAAGAGATAGGTGCGCGCGATCTCGTCGGGATCGAGCGTGCCGTCGGGGCCGCGGTCGATCACGCCGCGCGGGTCATCGGCTCGCCGCGTGATGCCGCCGTCGACGACGACATGGGCGACGTGGATGTTCTTCGGATGGAGCTCGCGCGCCATGCTCTGGGCGAGGCCGCGGAGACCGAATTTTCCCATCGCGAACGGCGCCGACTGCGCATAGCCCTTCACGCCCGCCGAGGCGCCGGTGAACACGATCGTGCCGCGGCCGCGCTCGAGCATCTGGCGCGCCGCGCGCTGACCGACCAGGAACCCGCCATAGCACGAGATCATCAGGGTCTTGAGCGTCTCGTCGCGGTCGAGCTCGGCGATCGGCCCGCGGATGCGGTAGCTCGGGTTGTAGACGACGAGATCGAACGGGCCGACCTCGCGCGTCGCGGTATCGAACAGGCGGTCGACATCGGCGGGCTTCTGGGCGTCGCAGTCATAGGCGCGGGCGCCGGTCTCCTGGACGAGGGGCCCGAGCTTCTTTGCGCTCCGCGCGGCGAGCGCGACGCCCATGCCTTCGCGCGCGGCGAGACGGGCGAGCGAGGACGAGAGGCCGGGGCCGACGCCGACGATCAGGATGTTCTCACGCTCGGGCATCGCCCATCTCCTTGGCTGGTTGCGGCGCGCGGCCGTGGTCGCCGTAGAGCGCCTCGAGCGCCGGCGCGTGGACGGCCTTGATGGCGTGGCGGCGGATCTTGAGCGACGGCGTCATCATCGCATTGGCGACGGTGAACTCCTCGGCCGTCAATACGAACCGGCGGACGCGCTCGATCACCGAGAGATCGGCGTTGACGCGCTCGATCGCGGCGCCGATCGCGGCGCGGAAGCCGGGATCGTCGATCAGCGTCGCGAGGTCGGCGCTCTTGCCCTGGGCCGCCGCCCAGCCGTCGGCGAACTCCTTCCGCGGCACGATCAGGGCCACGAGATGGGGGCGCTTGTCGCCGTAGACCATCGCCTGCGCGATCTCGGGCTGTAGCGTCAGGAAGCCCTCGACGCGCTGCGGCGAGACGTTGTCGCCGCCCGAGTTCACGATGATGTCCTTCTTGCGGTCGGTGATCCGGATATGGCCGTCCGCATCGATGGTGCCAATGTCGCCGGTATGGAGCCAGCCGTCGCGCAGCACCTCGGCGCTCGCCTTGGCATCGTTCCAGTAGCCCTGCATCACGAGCTCGCCGCGCACCAGGATCTCGCCGTCGTCGGCGATCCTCACCTCGACGTCGACGAAGGCCGGGCCGACGGTCTCGATCCGCATGCCTTGCGGCCGGTTGCAGCTCACGATCGGCGAGGACTCGGTCTGGCCATAGCCCTGGAGGAGCCGCAGCCCGAGCGCGGTGAAGAAGAGGCCGACGTCGACGTTGAGCGGCGCACCGCCGGAGACGAGCGCCTTGAGCCGGCCGCCGAAGCGGGCCCGCACGTTGTTCCGCACCAGGACGTCGAGGACCGCATCGAGGAGCTGCGATCCGATCGGCAGCTTTCCCTTGGCCGCATAGCGCGCGCGGCCGAGCTCGACGGCGCGGTGGAACAGCGTCTCCTTGAAGCCGCCGGCCTGGCGCGCGGTGCGGAGCATCCGCTCGCGCATGGTCTCATAGAGCCGCGGCACCGCGGTCATGATGGTCGGGCGCACCTCGACCATGTTGGGCGCGAGCTTGTCGACGCCCTCGGCGTAATAGATTTGCGCGCCGATCGTGATCGGGAACAGGAGCCCCGCGGTGTGCTCGTAGGAATGCGACAGCGGCAGGAACGACAGGAACACCTCGTCGCCGAGGCCGAGCGCCTCGAGGAGATCGTAGGCTCCCTTGCAGTTCGAAAGCAGCGCGCCGTGGCTCAGCATCACGCCCTTGGGCACGCCGCCGGTGCCCGATGTGTAGATGAGGCAGGCGGTATCGGTGCGGCGATAGCGCGTGACCTCGGCCGCGATCTCGGCCGGCTCGACGCGGTGCGTCGCGATCAGATCGCTCCAGGCATGGACCGGTGTCGGGTGATCGCCGCCGGCCCTGACCGGCTCGATCGCGATGACGGCCGCGACGCCGCCCGCCTCGCGCACCGCCGGCAACAGCCGGTCGGCGAGCGCCTGGCTCGAGACGATGGCGAGCCTCGCGCCGCTGTTGCGGATGATATGTAGATGGTCGCCGACCTGATTGGTCGTGTAGGCCGGCACCGTGATCGCGCCGGCGGCCATGATCGCGAGATCGGCGAGCGGCCACTCGCGCCGGCTCTCGCTGACGAGGACCACGCGGTCACCCGGCGCGATGCCGAGCGCCCGGATCGCGCGCGCGAGCGTGGCGACCTGATTGGCCGCCTCGGTCCAGGTGAAGGCCTGCCAGGCGCCGCCGATCTTCGACCACACGAAGGGCTTGGAGCCGAGGAGCGCGGCCTGCTCGAAGAACATCACCGCGAGATTCGGCCAGGCGTCGTAGCGTTCGGCTCTCCCCAAAGTCTCCCCCATCGTTCTTGCGCCGGCCCTCGCGCGGGGCCGCTTCGGTGGCGATGATCAGCGCTGCGGTTGGCGCGCCGCCTTGTCGGCTCTATATCCTGTGGCGAGAAAGAGGTTCTGTCGATGCAGAAGTCAACCGACGCCGCCCTCGGCGGCCTTCCCGCCTGGGATCTCCGCGATCTCTATCCCGCCCTGGACAGCCCGGCGCTCGAGGCCGATCTCGCGCGTGTCGAGGCCGATGCGCGCGCGTTCCGCGAGCGGCTCATGGGCAAGCTCGATGCGCTCGACGGCGCCGCGCTCGCCGACGCGATCGCAGCCTATGAGCGCATGTCGGACGTGATGGGCCGGATCATAAGCTACGCCGAGCTCGTCCACGCCGGCGATCTCATGGACCCCGCGATCAGCAAGTTCTATCAGACCATGCAGGAGCGGGTGAACGCGATCTCCGCGCAGACGCTCTTCTTCACCCTCGAGCTCAACAAGATCGACGACGCGGCGCTCGCGACGCGGATGCAATCCGCCCGCCTCGCGCATTACGCGCCCTGGCTCCGCGATGTGCGGGCGTTCCGCCCGCACCAGCTCGACGAGGAGCTCGAGCGCCTGCTCCACGAAAAGCATGTCGCCGGCCGTGCCGCCTGGGTGCGGCTGTTCGACGAGACGGCGGCCGCGCTCCGCTTCCCGGTTGAGGGCGAGACGCTGACCGCCGAGGAGGCATTCCACCGTCTGTCCGATGCCGATGCCGCGCGCCGCCGGGCGGCGGCCAAGGCGATCGGCGCCGTCCTCGGCGACACGGCGCGGCTCTCGGCGCATATCACCAACACGCTCGCCAAGGACAAGGAGATCGAGGACCGCTGGCGCCACTACGCTGCGCCGCAATCGGAGCGCAATCTCTCGAACCAGGTCGAGGACGCGGTGGTCGAGGCGCTGGTCGGCGCGGTGCGCGCGGCCTATCCGCGTCTGTCGCACCGCTATTACCGGCTGAAGGCGCGCTGGTTCGACGTCGCGCGGCTCGACTATTGGGACCGCAACGCGCCACTGCCGGCGGCCGATGAACGCACGATCGCCTGGGACGAGGCGCGCGACGTCGTTCTCGCCGCCTATCGCGCCTTCTCGCCCGAGCTCGCCCGCGTCGGCCAGCGCTTCTTCGACAACGCCTGGATCGATGCCGCGGCGCGGCCGGGCAAGGCCTCGGGCGCGTTCGCGCATCCGACCGTGCCGTCGGCGCACCCTTATCTCCTCCTCAACTATCTCGGCAAGAAGCGCGACGTGATGACGCTCGCGCACGAGCTCGGCCACGGCGTCCACCAGGTTCTCGCCGGGCCGCAGGGCGCGCTGATGGCCGACACGCCCTTGACGCTCGCCGAAACGGCCTCGGTGTTCGGCGAGATGCTGACGTTCAAGGCGCTCCTCGCGCGCGAGACCGATCGCGACCGGCGGAAGGCGATGCTCGCCGGCAAGGTCGAGGACATGCTCAACACGGTGGTGCGCCAGATCGCGTTCTACACCTTCGAGCTCGGCGTCCACACCGAGCGGCGCCGGGGCGAGCTCACCGTCGACCAGATCAACGCGATCTGGCTCGGCGTCCAGGGCGAGAGCCTTGGCCCCGCGTTCCGGTTCGAAGACGAGTACCGGTTCTACTGGAGCTACATCCCGCATTTCATCCATAGCCCGTTCTACGTCTATGCCTACGCCTTCGGCGATTGCCTGGTGAACTCGCTCTATGCCGTCTACGAGAACGCGGAGACGGGCTTCGCCGAGCGCTATCTCGATCTCCTGCGCGCCGGCGGGACGCGGCGCCACAAGGAGCTGCTCGCGCCGTTCGGTCTCGACACCACCGATCCGACGTTCTGGGCCCAGGGCCTCGGCGTGGTCGAGCGCATGATCGACGAGCTCGAGGCGCTCGGTTGAGCGGGCGCGACATGGAATCGGGCGGCGAAGACAATCGGCTGACCGGACGGCTCCGCCGCTACACCCAGGTCGGGAGCGCGGTCGGCGGCCTCGCGGCGCGGCTCGCGGGCGAGCGCTATCTCGGCCTCAAGATCGATCGCGACAAGCACGCGGCCGAGCTCGCGCGCGCGCTCGGCGGCCTCAAGGGGCCGCTGATGAAGGTGGCGCAGATCATGTCGACGATCCCCGACATGTTGCCGCCGGAATATGTGAGCGAGCTCGCCCAGCTCCAGGCCGATGCGCCGCCGATGGGCTGGCTGTTCGTGCGCCGGCGCATGGCGGCCGAGCTCGGCGCCGACTGGCAGGGCCGGTTCAAGTCGTTCGAGCACCAGGCCGCGGCGGCGGCCTCGCTCGGCCAGGTGCACCGGGCCGTCGCCCGGGACGGCCAAGCGCTCGCATGCAAGCTGCAATATCCCGACATGCAGTCGGCGGTGGAAGCGGATCTTCGCCAGCTCAAGGTGATCTTCGCCGTCTATCGCCGCTACGACCGCGCGATCGATCCCATGGATATCCATGCCGAGATCGCGGCGCGTCTCCGCGAGGAGCTCGACTACGAACGCGAGGCGGCGCACATGCGGCTCTACGGTGCGATGCTCGCCGACGAGGACGCCGTGCACGTGCCGGTCGCGGAGCCCGCGCTCTCGACGCGCCGGCTCCTCACCATGTCCTGGCTCGACGGCAAGCGCCTCCTCGAGTTCGCCGGCGCGAGCCAGGAGGCGCGCAACAGCGTCGCCTACAACATGTTCCGCGCCTGGTACGTGCCGTTCTACTACTACGGCGTCATCCACGGTGATCCGCATCTCGGCAACTACTCGGTGCGGCCGGACCTCGCCGTGAACCTTCTCGATTTCGGCTGCATCCGCATGTTCAAGTCGAGCTTCGTCGAGGGCGTGATCGATCTCTACCGCGCGCTCGAGACCGACGACCACGACCTCGCGATCCACGCCTACGAGACCTGGGGCTTCCGCAACCTCCCGAAGGAGGTGATCGCGGTGCTCAATCTGTGGGCGGAGTTCGTCTATGCGCCGCTCCTCGAGGACCGCACGCGGCGCATCCAGGAGACCGACGGCACGATGTACGGTGCCCATGTCGCGGAGAAGGTGCACCGGGAACTGCGCCGTCTCGGCGGCGTCAAGCCGCCGCGCGAGTTCGTGCTCATGGATCGCGCCGCGATTGGGCTCGGCTCGGTGTTCCTGCATCTCAAGGCGGAGATCAACTGGCACCGCCTGTTCCAGGACCTGATCCAGGGCTTCGACGTGACGGCGCTCGAGCGCCGCCAGACGGCCGCGCTCACGGCGGCGGGCGTGCCGCCGACCGCCTAGGCGCCCTGCACCAGCGCGACGACGGCGTCCGTCAACCGCGCGAGATCGTCGGCGCCGATCACCAAGGGCGGCGTCAGATAGATCACGTCGCGGAGCGGGCGGATCCACGCGCCGCGCGCGACCGCGTGGGCGCGAGCGGCGGGGGCATCGATGAGGCGGTCCATCTGCACGACGCCGATCGCGCCCTTGACGCGAACGTCGACGACGCCGGGCCGGAAGCGGCAGGCAGCGAGCGCGGTCGTCATCTGCGCGGCGATGTGCGCGACCTGATCGAGCCGCGGCTCGGTCTCGAACAGATCGAGCGAGGCGTTGGCGGCGGCGCAGGCGAGCGGGTTCGCCATGTAGGTCGGCCCGTGCATCAGCGCCTTCGCCGGGTCGTCGTCGAGGAAGGCGTCGAACACGCGCGCGGTCGCGACCGTCGCGGCGTGACCGATCGCCCCGCCGGTGAGCGCCTTTCCGATGCAGATGATGTCGGGCACGATGGACGCCGCCTCGCACGCGAAGAGCGTGCCGGCGCGGCCGAACCCGGTCGCGATCTCATCGGCGATGAAAAGGATGTCGTGGCGCGCCGCGGCGGCGTGGATCGCTGCGAGATCCTCGGCGTCGTGGAACCGCATGCCGCCCGCCATCTGGACCAGAGGCTCGACGATGACCGCGGCGATCGAGGCGCGCTCGGCGGCGAGGAAGCGGTCGAAATCGCTCCGCTCCGCGCGCGTCCGCGGCAGCGGAACGACGAACTGCGCCGGCGCGATGCCGCGGAACAGCCGGTGCATCCCCTCGTCGGGATCGGTCACCGACATCGCGCCGAGCGTGTCGCCGTGATAGCCGTCGCGGAACGCGACGAACCGGGTGCGGCCGGCGACGCCGCGGTTGATCCAGAACTGGATCGCCATCTTGAGCGCGACCTCGACCGCGACGGAGCCCGAATCGGAAAAGAAGACGTGGTCGAGATCGCCGGGAAGAAGGGCCGCGAGGCGGCGGGCGAGGCGATCGGCGGGCGCGTGGGTGAGGCCGCCGAACATCACATGCGGCATGGCGTGGAGCTGGGCCTCGATCGCCGCGACGAGGTGCGGGTGGTTGTAGCCGTGACAGGCGGTCCACCACGATGCGACGCCGTCGACGAGGCGCCGTCCGTCGGCGAGGTGGATGCGGACCCCCTCGGTCGCCACCGCCTCCAACGGCGCCGCCGCGGTCTTCATCTGCGCATAGGGGCGCCAGAGATGGCGGGTCACGGCCTCAGCGCGCGGCCTCCCGCCGCGCCGTGAGCCCGAGCCGCTCGAACAACACGCGGTCCGCATCGGGGCGCGCGTTCGGCGTCGTCAGGAGCTTCTCGCCGTGGAAGATCGAGTTGGCGCCGGCGAGGAAGCAGAGTGCCTGGATGCCGTCGTCCATGTCCTCGCGCCCCGCCGACAGCCGAACGACGGAGGCCGGCATCATCAGCCGCGCGACGGCGATCGTGCGCACGAGCTCGAACGGATCGATGGCGTCCGCCGTGGCGAGCGGCGTGCCGGGCGCGCGGACGAGGCGGTTGACGGGCACGCTCTCGGGATGGCGCGGCAGGTTCGCGAGCGTCACCAGCATGCCGGCGCGATCGCGGCGGCTCTCGCCCATGCCGACGATGCCGCCCGAGCACACCGCGATGCCGGCCGCGCGCACATGACCGAGCGTGTCGAGCCGGTCCTGATAGGTCCGCGTCGTGATGATCGCGCCATAGAACTCGGGCGAGGTGTCGACGTTGTGGTTGTAGAAATCGAGACCGGCAGCCGCGAGCCGGGCCGCCTGCGCGGCCGTCAGCATGCCGGCGGTGACGCAGGTCTCGAGCCCTTCGGCCCTGACCGCCGCGATCATGGCGACGATCGCGTCGAGATCGCGGTCGCGCGGGCTCCGCCATGCCGCGCCCATGCAGAACCGGCTCGCCCCGTTGGCCTTCGCCGCGCGCGCCGCCGCGATCACCTCGTCGAGCGGCAACAGACGCTCGCGCCCGACGGCGGTGTCGTAATGCGCGCTCTGCGGACAGTATTTGCAGTCCTCCGGACAGCCGCCGGTCTTGACGCTGAGGAGCGTCGCGATCTCGACCGCGTTGGGATCGAAGTGCCGGCGATGGACGGTCTGCGCGGCATGGATCAGGTCGCTGAACGGCTGGTCGAACAACGCGAGCGCCTCGGCCGCGGTCCAGTCGTGGCGGAAGGGATCGCCGGACGTTGTGGCGGTGGACGTGACGGAGGCAGACGGGGCGGCGGCGTGCGCCGCGGCGACGGACATCGTTGGGACTCCTGCGGCGGTGACGACGGGAAGGTAGTGGCGCCGTGGCGGCGGCGCAAATGGTTTGCCACGCGGACGCGGATTTCCGTATGGTCGAGCCATGCGCTCTCTCGATGCATTCGCGCGGACGAAGCTCGATGCGCTCGAGCGTCGGCGGCTCCGCCGTACCTTGGCCGAGACCGACCGCGGCGATGCCATGGCCGCGCGGCGTGCGGACCGGCCGCTGATCTCGTTCTGCGACAACGACTATCTCGGCCTGTCGCGGGATGCGGACGTCAAGGCGGCGGCCTGCGCCGCGATCGGGCGATATGGCGCCGGCGCCGGCGCGTCGCGGCTCGTCACCGGCAATCATCCACTCTATGCGACGCTCGAGGCGGCGCTCGCCCGGCTCAAGGGGAGCGAGGCGGCGTGCGTCTTCGGCAGCGGCTATCTCGCCAATGTCGGGATCGTGCCGAGCCTGGTCGGGCCGGACGACCTCCTCCTGATCGATGCGCTGGCGCACGCCTCGATGCATGCCGGCGCCAGGCTGTCGGGCGCGCGCGTTCTCACCTTCGCGCACAACGACGTCGACCATCTCGCGCGGCTTCTCGCGACGCACCGCGCCGCGCACGCGCGTTGCCTGGTCGAGACCGAGGGCGTGTTCAGCATGGACGGAGACCGCGCGCCGCTCGATGCGATCGCCGCGATCGCCGCGGCGAACGACGCCTGGCTCCTCGTCGACGACGCCCATGGCTTCGGCGTCCTCGGCGACGGGCGCGGCGCGCCCTTCGCGTTCGATCCGCCGGTCTCGGTTCCCCTCCATATGGGGACGCTCTCCAAGGCGGCGGGCGGCTATGGCGGCTATCTCTGCGCCAGTGCCGCCGTCGTCGATCTCGTGAAGACGCGGGCGCGGAGCTTCATCTACACGACCGGACTTCCGCCCAGCGTGATCGGCGCGGCGATCGCGGCGGTCGCGCGCATCGCGACCGATCGTGCGCTGACGGCGGCACCGCTCGCGAAGGCGCGCGTCTTCACCACGCGCGCCGGGCTCGCGCCGGCGCAAAGCGCGATCGTCCCGATCGTGGTCGGCGCGCCCGACGACGCGCTCGCCGCCTCCGAGGCGCTCGCCGAACGGGGCTTCCTCGTCACCGCGATCCGGCCGCCGACCGTGCCCGAGGGAACCGCGCGGCTCCGCGTTACCTTCTCGGCGACGCATGACGACGGCGATATCGCCCGTCTCGCCGCGGCCGTCCGCGCGCTCGGGCTCGCCGGGTGACGGCCCTGTTCGTGACCGGGTCGGGCACCGGCGTCGGCAAGACGCTGGTGACGGCGGCACTCGCGCACCAATTGCGCATGCAGGGCCGCGCCGTCACGGCGGTGAAGCCGGTGATCTCGGGCTTTGCGTCCGACGGGCCGTCCGACAGCCACGACCTCCTCGCCGCGCTCGGCCGGCCGGCGACGGCAGCGGCGATCGCCGCCGTCTCGCCGTGGCGCTTTGCCGCACCCCTCTCGCCCGACATGGCCGCCGCGCGCGAGGGGCGCCGGCTCGACGTCGCCGAGATCGTCGGCTTCTGCCGTGCCGGCGCGACCGGCGCGGGGGCGCTCCTCGTCGAAGGCGTCGGCGGCGTGATGGTTCCGCTCGGTGGCCGCGCCACGGTCCTCGACTGGATCGCCGCGCTGGGCTTCCCGGCCGTCCTTGTCGTCGGCAGCTATCTCGGCACGCTGAGCCATACCCTGACGGCGGCGGCCGCGCTCGCCGGGCGCGGCGTCGCGCTGCGCGCGATCGTGGTGAGCGAATCGCCGGAAAGCCCGGTGCCGCCGGCCGAGACAGTCGCGACACTCGCCCGCCATGTGTCGGTTCCCCACCTCGTCGTCGTGCCCCGGTTGAGCGCGGCCGGGCCGCTCTGGGAAGTGGCGCCGGACCTGACCGCGATCGCGCTCGGGTGAGGCCGGCCGGCACGGGCGAAAGCCCTTGGCAAACCCGGGCCGAAACGGCATGTTCCAGCGCCCCTTGAACCCGCGTCAGGCGCCGTGACGAGCGACGGGAAATGAGAATCGGCATACCCAAGGAACGTCGGCCGCACGAGTGCCGAGCGGCCGCCTCGCCCGCGACCGTCAAGAAATTCAAGGAATTGGGCTTCGACGTCGTGGTCGAGACGGGCGCCGGCGCCGGCTCGTCGATGGCCGATTCCGAGTTCGCCGCCGCCGGCGCGACGATCGCCGCCGACGCACGCGCCGCGCTCGCCGATGCCGACATCGTCCTCAAGGTGCAACGGCCGCTCGCGGCGGTCGAGGGCGGGCCGGACGAGCTCTCGCTGATGAAGCGGGGTGCGATCCTGATCGGCGGGCTGTCGGCGCTCGCCCACCGCGACCAGGTGGACGCCTACGCCAGAGCGGGCCTCACCGTTTTCGCGCTCGAGCTCCTGCCCCGCATCTCGCGCGCCCAGGCGATGGATATCCTCTCCTCGCAGTCGAACATCGCCGGCTACCGCGCCGTGATCGACGCGGCGCACGAATTCAACCGCGTGATGCCGATGATGATGACCGCCTCGGGCACCATCCCGCCGGCGCGCGTGATCGTGCTCGGCGCGGGCGTCGCCGGGCTTCAGGCGATCGCAACCGCGCGCCGGCTCGGCGCCACGGTCACGGGCTATGACGTGCGCCCGGCCGTCAAGGAGCAGGTCGAGAGCCTCGGCGCCAAGTTCCTCGAGGTCGATCTCCAGGCGACCGGCAACGCCGAGACCGCCGGCGGCTATGCCCGCGAGATGGACGAGGACTATCGCCGCAAGCAGGAGATGGTCCTCCACGAGTCCTTGAAGAAACAGGACATCGCGATCTGCACGGCGCTGATCCCGGGGCGCAAGGCCCCCGTCCTCATCACCGCGGCGATGCTCGCCGACATGCGCCCGGGCTCGGTCGTCGTCGATCTCGCGGTCGAGCAGGGCGGCAACTGCGCCGGCAGCGAGCCGGGCCGCATCGTGACGACCGCCAACGGCGTCCGCATCATCGGCCACGCCAACGTGCCGAGTCGCTCGGCCGAGGATTCGACGGCGATGTATGCCAGGAACCTCCTCAATTTCCTGACACCGCTGGTCGATCGCGAGACGAAGGCGCTCAAGATCAACTGGGACGACGAGGTCGTGAAGGGATGCCTCGTCACGCGCGACGGCGCGGTGGTGCATCCCGGCCTCGCCGCCAAGACCGGCTGAACACGGAGGTCGAGCGACATGGGCAACGATCCCGCCGCAGCCGCGGCATTGGCGGCGAAGATCGCCGGGCAGGGCGGCGCCGTCGGCTCGGGCGACAGCTTCATCGCGCTGTTCACCGTGTTCGTCCTCGCCGTGTTCGTCGGCTACTACGTGGTTTGGAACGTGACGCCGGCGCTGCACTCCCCGCTCATGAGCGTGACCAACGCGATCTCGTCCGTGATCATCGTCGGCGCGCTGATCGCCGCCGGTCCGGTCGAGTTCAACCTGTCGAAGATCATGGGCTTCGTCGCGGTGGTGCTCGCGGCGATCAACATCTTCGGCGGGTTCATCGTCTCGCAGCGCATGCTGCAGATGTACCGCAAGAAGAAATAACCGCGAGAGGCGCGCCTTGTCCCACAGCCTGACCGCGCTCGCCTATCTGATCGCCGCGATCTGTTTCATCATGTCGCTGCGCGGCCTGTCCTCGCCGGAGACGGCGCGGCGCGGCAATGCGATCGGCATCGCCGGCATGGTGATCGCGATCCTGACGACGCTCGCCAATCCCGGCGTCCTCAGCTACGAGCTGATCATCGTCGGCCTCGTGATCGGCGGCGCGATCGGCACCGTGATCGCGCTCAAGATCAAGATGACGGCGCTGCCGCAGCTCGTCGCCGCGTTCCACAGCCTCGTCGGCCTCGCCGCCGTGTTCGTCGCGACCGCCGCGCTCTACGCGCCGCAGGCCTATGGGATCGGCGCGATCGGAAGCATCCATGTCGCGAGCCTCATCGAGATGACGCTCGGCACCGCGATCGGCGCGATCACGTTCTCGGGCTCGATCGTCGCCTTCGCCAAGCTCCAGGGTCTCGTCTCCGGCGCGCCGGTTGTCTTCCCCGGTCAGCATCCGCTCAATGCGCTGATCGGGATCGCGATCATCGGCATCGGCGCGTGGTTCTGCATCACCGAGCGCTACGACCTCTATTGGATCGTGGTCGGGCTCGCGTTCCTGGTCGGCTTTCTCCTCATCGTTCCGATCGGCGGCGCCGACATGCCGGTCGTCATTTCGATGCTCAACTCCTATTCGGGCTGGGCCGCCTGCGGCATCGGCTTCACGCTCGGCAACACGCTCCTCATCATCACCGGCGCGCTGGTCGGCTCGTCCGGCGCCATCCTGAGCTACATCATGTGCAAGGGGATGAACCGGTCGTTCTTCAACGTCATCCTCGGCGGCTTCGGCGCCGAGGGCGATGCGGCCGCGGCGGCGGCGCGGTTCAAGGACAAGGCGGTCAAGTCGGGGAGCGCCGAGGACGCCGCCTTCATCATGAAGAACGCCTCCAAGGTGATCATCGTGCCGGGCTACGGCATGGCGGTCGCCCAGGCGCAGCACGCGCTCCGCGAGATGGCCGATACGCTCAAGAAGGAGGGCGTGCAGGTTTCCTACGCGATCCACCCGGTCGCCGGCCGCATGCCGGGCCACATGAACGTCCTCCTCGCCGAGGCGAGCGTTCCCTATGACGAGGTGTTCGAGCTCGAGGAGATCAACCACGAGTTCTCGACTGCCGATGTCGCCTATGTCATCGGCGCCAACGACGTCACCAACCCGGCCGCGAAGACCGATCCGGCGAGCCCGATCTACGGCATGCCCGTGCTCGACGTCGAAAAGGCGAAGACGGTGCTGTTCGTCAAACGCTCGATGGCCGCGGGCTATGCCGGCGTCGACAACGAACTCTTCTTCCGCGACAACACGATGATGCTGTTCGGCGACGCGAAGAAGATGACCGAGGAGATCCTGCGCTCGGTGCACTGAGCGCGGCGCAGCGCCGGGCGTCACGATCGGACAACACACAGGCCGCGCGAGGCGGCCCCAACAACACAAAGGCCGCGCGAGGCGGCCCCAACAACACAAAGGCCGCACGAGGCGGCCTTTTTCGTGTCGGCGCGTGGCGGCCGGCTAGTAGCCCTCGCGCTCCATCCGTTTCCGTTCCAGCTTGCGGGCGCGGCGGATCGCCTCCGCGCGCTCGCGGGCGCGCCGCTCCGACGGCTTCTCGTAGCTCCGACGCATCTTCATCTCGCGGAAGATGCCCTCGCGCTGCATCTTCTTCTTGAGCGCGCGGAGCGCCTGATCGACGTCGTTGTCGCGAACCTGGACTTCCACGGGCCGGTCGTCTCCTGTGCCATGGTTGGCCGCATTGTTTCCGCGTCCGGCGCAGCCGGTCGCAGTCCCTTGCGCGCCACTCTTCGTAGGGTGGCCGAGTTTTTGCGGCTAAACCGGTGTCCGGTCAAGGCCGAAAACGCTTTACCTCACCGAGTCCGAACACGATATTAACGCCATGAGCCTCCTCAAGATCGCCCGCATGGGCCATCCGGTTCTGCTGCGGAAGGCCGATCCGGTGGCCGATCCGACCGGCGCCGACATCCATCGCCTGGTCGCCGACATGGTCGAGACCATGCAGGACGCCGAGGGCGTCGGCCTCGCCGCGCCCCAGGTCTATGCCAGCCGCCGGGTCATCATCTTCTTCGCGCCCGATGCCCGCGCCGAGGACGAGGGCGCACACGACATTGCGCCGCTGACGGCGCTGATCAATCCGGAATACGGTCCCGTCCACGACGACAAGGTCGTCGGCTGGGAGGGTTGCCTGTCGATCCCCGGCTTGAACGGGGCGGTGCCGCGCTTCCGGCACATCTGGTATCGCGGCTGGACGCCGAAAGGCGAGCTGATCGAGCGCGAGGCGACCGGCTTCCACGCCCGGGTCGTCCAGCACGAGATCGATCACCTCGACGGCGTGCTCTACACGATGCGCATGGAGGACCTGTCGCTCCTCGCGTTCTCCGACGAACTCCGCCAGCGCATCCGCGCCGAAGAGCTGGACGACAGCACCGGATCATGACGGCGGCGGCGGACGCGGCGGACCGGGCGCGGCTCCTCGCGGCCGTCCTTACCCATGTCCCGTTCGACGGCTGGAGCGCGGCTGCGCTCCGCGCCGGCGCGCGCGATAGCGGGATCGACGCGGCGACCGCGCTGCGGCTTTTCCCCGACGGGCCGGCCGGCCTGATCGCGGCGTTCAGCGCCGAGGCCGACCGCGCCATACTGGATACCCTCGCCGCGACCGATCTCGCGCCCCTCCGCATGCCGGAGCGCATCGCGCTCGCGGTGCGCGCGCGGATCGAGGCGATCGCCCCCCATCGCGAGGCGGCGCGCCGGGCCGCCGCCCATCTCGCGCTCCCGAACGCAAGCGCGCTCGGTGCGCGGCTCCTCTACCGCACGGTCGAGGCGATGTGGACCGGCGCCGGCGACCGCGCGGCGGATTTCAGTTGGTACACCAAGCGCGCGACGCTCGCCGCGGTCTACGCGGCGACGCTCCTCGCCTGGTTCGACGACCGCTCGGAAGGCAACGCCGCGACCTGGGCGTTCCTCGACCGGCGGCTCGCCGACGTGGCGCGGCTGGGGCGGCTCGGGAAATCGGTCGAGGCGATCCTCGCCCGCGCGCCCGGATGCCTCCGAGCGACCGCGCCCCGTCGGCCCGGCCGACGCTGGGCCCCGCCACGATCGCGCGCGGTCTGAGCTATCCGAGCGAGCCGCGCGCGAAGACCCGCGTGACATGCCCCATCTTGCGACCGGCGCGCACCGCGGTCTTGCCGTAGAGATGGACGCGCGTCTCCGGTTCGCGGACGAGCGCCGGAAAGCGCTCGATCTGGTCGCCGATCAGGTTCTCCATGATCGCGTCCGAATGCCGTTCCGGATCGCCAAGCGGCAGCCCGCAGACGGCGCGCACATGCTGCTCGAACTGGCTCACGATGCAGCCGTCGATGGTCCAGTGGCCCGAGTTGTGCGGGCGCGGCGCGATCTCGTTGGCGAGGACGCGCCCGTCGCGCGTGACGAACATCTCGAGCGCGAGGACACCGACATAGTCGAGGCCGTCGGCGACTGCGCGGGCGGCGCGCGTCGCCTCGGCGGCGACCGCGGGCGCGATGCGGGCCGGCGCGCGGGTCGTCGCGAGGATGCCGTCGACGTGGGTGTTCTCGGCCGGCACATAGCTCGCCACGCCGCCGTCGACGCCGCGTGCGACGACGACCGAGACCTCGCAGGCGAAGTCGACCATCGCCTCGAGGATGGCATCGACCGTGCCGAGACGGCGCCACGCGGCGGCGACGTCATCGCCGGGCGCGAGCCGGATCTGGCCTTTGCCGTCATAGCCCTCGCGATTGGTCTTGAGGATCGCGGGCCCCGGGATCGCCGCGCGCGCGGCGACGGCCTCCGCGGCGCCGGCGACGCCGGCATAGGCCGTGGTCGCGACGCCGACCCGGTCGAGGAATCTCTTCTCGCGGAGCCGGTCGCTCGCGGTTGCGAGCGCGCCGGAATTGGGCCGGACCGGAACGCGCCCGGCGAGGAACTCGGCCGCGGCGACCGCGACGTTCTCGAACTCGAAGGTGACGACCGAAACGCTGTCGGCGAAGCGGGCGAGCGCGTCGAAATCGTCATAGGCGGCGCGCGTTGTCGTCGCGGCGACCTGGCCGGCCGGCGGGTCGAGGTCGGGTGCGAAGATGTGGCAGCGATAGCCGAGAACGGCGGCGGCGAGCGCCGTCATGCGGCCGAGCTGGCCGCCGCCGAGGATGCCGATGGTTGATCCGGGCGCGATGATCGCGGACGCTGCGCTCATGGCCCGGCTGTCAGCGGGCCGCGGCCGGCGTCTCGG
This sequence comes from Alphaproteobacteria bacterium, assembly GCA_016869145.1. Classification (GTDB taxonomy): domain Bacteria; phylum Pseudomonadota; class Alphaproteobacteria; order MPNO01; family VGEU01; genus VGEU01. The sequence continues at coordinate 19,842 of VGEU01000026.1, forward strand.
CCACGTCGGCGGTCTGGCGGGCGCGGAAGGAATCGAGCGCGGCGGCGATCGCGGGGTCGCCGAGCGCGAGAACGGCGGCGGCGAGAAGCGCTGCGTTGATGGCGCCCGCCCGCCCGATCGCGAGCGTGCCGACCGGAATGCCGCCCGGCATCTGGACGATCGACAACAGGCTGTCGAGCCCGGAGAGCGCCTTGCTCTCGACCGGGACGCCGAAGACGGGCAAAGGCGTCATCGCCGCCATCATGCCGGGCAGGTGCGCCGCGCCGCCCGCGCCGGCGATGATGACCTTGAGGCCGCGGCCGCGGGCGGCCTTGGCGTAGGCGGCGAGGCGCTCGGGGGTGCGGTGTGCCGAGACGATGCGGACCTCGTGGGCGACCCCCAGTCGCTCGAGTGTCTCGGCCGCGTGGCGCATCGTCTCCCAGTCGGATTGGCTCCCCATCACGATGCCGACGGCAATGCCGCCGGCCTTGCGGGAACTACGCCGCCCGCCCGATGCCCGCGCGGATCGCGCCATCTGTCGTCCTTTCGCCACGCGTTGACGCGATTCAGGGAGTGCGCATTATAGAGACCGGTCCTTGGCGGACAAGCGCGGGTGGCCGCCGCCTCGAGGCTCGGTGCAAGGCTTCCTTAACCACGGGCGTCAAGACTTCGCCCCGATGGGGACACCGCACGGCACCCGGCCGCCCGCCCGACCGGGGCGACAGGACGGTTCTGGATGAGGATCGGCGATTCCAATCGGCCCACGGGGACCCGGCGTCCCGGTTCCGCTGCCGCACCGGGGCTGCACCGGGCGCCGCACCGGCCGCCGACCCGTCGTCGCGCGAGGCGGCCGCGCCCGCGGTCCGCGACAGCGCGTCCGTCCTCGGCATTCCGGCGCACGAGCTCTCGCCCAAGGTGCGCGAGGCGCTGATCCAGCTGATGGCCGAGGTCGACCGGCTGCGTCAGGAGAACGAGCGCAACAAGGCGCGGATCGCCTATCTCGAACAGCTCGCCGACGAGGATGCGCTGGTCCCGATCGCCAACCGCCGGGCCTTCGTGCGCGAGCTGTAGCGCACGATCTCGTTCAGCCAGCGCTACAACGCGCCGTCGAGCATCATCTATTTCGACCTCAACGGGCTCAAGGCGATCAACGACGGCTTCGGACATGCCGCCGGCGATGCCGCGCTCGTCCATGTCGCCAACACGCTGACCGAGAACATCCGCGGCTCTGACCTCGCCGCGCGGCTCGGCGGCGACGAGTTCGGCGTGATCCTCGCCCAGGCGGACGAGAAGGTCGCGCGCGACAAGGCGGCCTCGCTCGTCGCCGCCGTCGCCGCCCGTCCGCTCGCATTCGAGGGCCATACGATCGCGCTCAACCTCGCCTATGGCGTCCATACCTTCCGCGGCGGCGAGAACCCGGTCGAGGCGCTCGCCGAGGCCGATCGCGCGATGTACGCGCAGAAGCAGGGGAACCGGTCGACGCCCGGCCGCGGACCGGCCGGCGGCCCGATCAGGCGATGATGTCGGGCAGGAGCTTGCTCTGGATCTGCTCAATCTGGTCGCGAAGCATGAGCTTGCGCTTCTTCAGACGCTGGACCTGGAGCTGGTCGTAGGGCGCGTCCCCGACGAGCTGGGCGATCACCTGGTCGAGGTCGCGGTGCTCGGTCACGAGATCGGCGAGCTTGCGGCGTAGCGCAGCACGCGTGTCCGAATCGTTCATGGGGGACTGGTAGAGGTTGAATTCGGCCGACCATAGCAGAACTCGTCGGCCCATGGAGCTTGTTTCGGGAGCGCCCTGCCACGGCACGGCGTCCCTGTCCTGGAGGAGACGATGCGGGAGATGAAACGTCTTGGGATCATGACGAGCGGCGGCGACTGCGCCGGGCTCAACGCCGTCATCCGCGCGGTCGCCCATCGCGCGATCGACGGCTATGGCTGGCGCGTGTTCGGCATCCGCGAGGGGACGCTCGGATTTCTGCGCCGTCCGGTCGACTACGAGGAGCTGTCGCTCAAGATCTTCACCGGCAACATCCTCCGCATGGGCGGCACGATCCTCGGCACGACCAATCACGGCGATCCCTTCGCCTTCCCGATGCCCGACGGATCGACGCGCGATCGGACCGACGAGATCATCGAGGGCTATCGCCTCCTCGAGCTCGACGCGATGATCGTGGTCGGCGGCGACGGCAGCCTCGACATCCTCCGCCGCATCGCCCAGAAGGGCGAGCTCCGGATCGTCGCGATCCCGAAGACGATCGACAACGATGTTGGGCTCACCGAGAACTCGGTCGGCTACTCGACCGCGGTCGATGTCGCGACCGAGGCCGTCGATCGTCTCGCGCCGACCGCGACGAGCCACAGCCGCGTCATGGTGCTCGAGGTGATGGGCCGCGACGCCGGCCATATCGCGCTCAACGCCGGCATATCGGGCGGCGCGGACGTGATCCTCATTCCCGAGATTCCGTACAAGCTCGCCTACGTCGCACGCAAGATCGAGGCGTTGAAGGCGCAGGGGCGGAGCTTCGCGCTCATCGTCGTCTCCGAAGCCGTCCGCACCGAGGATGGCGCGCCGGTCCGCGTCGTCGACGCCGAAGGACGCCGGCGCTATGGCGGCATCGGCCAGTATCTCGGCGAGCGGCTCGCCGAGATGACAGGCGCCGAGACGCGCGTCACCGTGCTCGGCCACGTGCAGCGCGGCGGAACGCCCTCGCCGCGCGACCGGCTTTTTGCTTCCGCCTTCGGCGTTCACGCGGTAGATCTCGTCGCGCAAGGCAAGTTCGACCGCATGGTCGCGTGGTCGAACCGCGCCTGCATCGATGTGCCGATCGCCGATGCGATCGCGCGCAACGCCTCGGTCGATCCGGCCGGCGCGCTGGCGCGCACCGCGCGCGGTCTCGGCATTTGCCTCGGCGACGCGCCCTAGGGTCTGCGCCAAAGGAGACGCCATGTCGGTCGAATTCCCGGATCACCCGTTCTGGGACTTCTCGCTCGCGGTCTACATGACCGACGGCGTGGCACCCGCCTGCATCGAGATCCAGGACCGGCTCAACGTCGACGTCAACGTCATCATGTTCTGCCTGTGGACCGGCGCGACCGGGCGCGGCGTGATGACCGCGGCCGAAATCGCCGCGCTCCGCCGCGCCGTCGACACCTGGCACGAGACGGTGGTCAAGGGGCTCCGCGCCATCCGCCAGCGCATGAAGGGCGGCATGCCGCCCGCGCCGCTCGAGTTCAGCGACAAGCTGCGCCGGCGAATCGCCAAGATCGAGGTCGACTGCGAGCACCTCGAGCAGTTGATGCTGGTCGCCACCGTCGAGCGCCCGCCGGTCGCGGGCAAGGACGGCGAGACCCTGGCGCGCGAGGCCGCGGCCAACGTCGTCGCCTATTGGAAGGCGCTCGGGGCGCGGCCCGAGCCCCGCGATCTCAAGGCCCTGGCGACCATCCTGGCACCGGCCTGCAAGAGCGTCCCGCCGGCCCGGATCGAGGCCATCACGGCCGCCGTGACCGCGGCGTGAGCGGGCCGCTTCGATCTTGAGTTTTTGCACCCGGCCGCGCGCCAAGGTACTATATCGGCACTCGACTCCCGGCTATTTCAGGAGACGGAGGACCGATGATGACCTTTGACGCGCGCGTGAAGGAGCTCCAGGCCAGACATGCCGAACTCGAAGGTGCGCTACAGAACGAAGCCGCCCGCCCGGCCCCCGATCCCGTCGTCGTCGCCGAACTGAAGAAGCAGAAGCTAAGGATCAAGGACGAAATCGCCAAGCTGTCGCACGGCTGACCGTCGGCCGGCCCTCGCCGGAGCGGCAACTGCGGCCGCGCCCTTGAACCCGTGGACGGCCCCGCTTGGCTGAGTCAATGCGGGGCTGAACCGGGGCGAGCCCCCGGAGCGGCCTCCGCGTGGCGCCCCACGACCGTCGCGAGGGTTGACTGCCAAGGTCGCCTCGCGAGGGTAGCACCGCGATGGTCGTATTGCGATGATCGCCCGGCGACCATCGCGACGGTTGCCCCGCGACAGTCGCATCGCGACCCGGAGGAGGGGCCATGGCCGATCTCTATGACACCACCTATGCCCGCTCGCTCGCTGCACCCGAGGCGTTCTGGGCCGATGCGGCGCGCGCGATCGAGTGGGACCGGCCCTGGGATGCCGTTCTCGACGAGACGCGGAAGCCCTTCTACCGGTGGTTCCGCGGCGGCAAGCTCAACACCTGCCATAACGCGCTCGACCGCCATGTCGCGGCCGGTCTGAGCGGGCGCACCGCGCTCATCTACGACAGCCCGATCACCGGCACCGCGGCGCGGTTTACCTATGCCGAGCTTCTCGATCTCGTCGCGCGCTTCGCCGGGGTCCTCGCCGAGCGCGGCGTCGGCCGCGGCGACCGCGTCATCATCTACATGCCGATGATCCCCGAGGCCGTCGTCGCGATGCTCGCCTGCGCCCGGATCGGCGCGGTGCACTCGGTCGTGTTCGGTGGTTTCGCCGCGCACGAGCTCGCGGTCCGCATCGACGACGCCGCGCCCAAGGCGATCGTCGCCGCCTCGTGCGGCGTCGAGCCGAGCGGCATCATCGCCTATAAGCCGCTCCTCGACCGCGCGATCGAGGAGGCGCGCCACAAGCCGTCGCACTGCATCCTGGTACAGCGCCCGATGGCGACGGCGACGATGGTTGCCGGGCGCGATGTCGACTGGACCGCGGCGATGGAGCGTGCGCGCGCCGTGCCGTGCGTCTCGGTCGATGCGTGGGACCCTCTCTACATCCTCTACACCTCAGGCACGACCGGCCGGCCCAAGGGCGTGGTACGCGACAATGGCGGGCACGCGGTCGCGCTCAAATGGACGATGAAGAATGTCTATGGCGTCGACCCGGGCGAGGTGTTCTGGGCCGCCTCCGATGTCGGCTGGGTGGTCGGGCACTCCTATATCGTCTACGCGCCTCTCCTCAACGGCAACACCACGATCCTGTTCGAGGGCAAGCCCGTCGGGACGCCCGATGCCGGCGTGTTCTGGCGAGTGATCTCCGAGCACAAGGTCGCGGCCATGTTCACCGCGCCGACCGCGTTCCGCGCGATCAAGCGCGACGATCCCGACGGCAGGCTGATTCGCCGCCACGACCTCGCCGGCTTCCGTACCCTCTTCCTCGCCGGCGAGCGGGCCGATCCGGACACCGTGATGTGGGCGCAGCGCCATCTCGGCGTGCCGGTGATCGACCACTGGTGGCAGACCGAGACAGGCTGGGCGATCGCGGCCAATTGCGTCGGGCTCGGCATGCAGCCGATCCGCCCCGGCTCGCCGACCAAGGCGGTGCCGGGCTGGGATCTGCGCGTCCTCGACGACACCGGCGCCGCGGTGCCGCGCGGTCAGATCGGCGCGCTCGTCGCCAAGCTGCCGCTCCCCCCCGGGACGCTGCCGACGCTGTGGAATGCGGAGGACCGCTTTCGCGAGGCCTATCTCGCCGAGCATCCCGGCTACTACAAGACCGCGGATGCCGGCTATATCGACGGCGACGGCTATGTCTACGTGATGGCGCGAACCGACGACATCATCAACACCGCCGGCCACCGCCTCTCCACCGGCGCCATGGAGGAGGTGCTCGCCGGCCATCCCGACGTCGCCGAGTGCGCCGTGATCGGCGTCGGCGACGAGATCAAGGGACAGGTGCCGGTCGGCTTTCTCGTGCTCAAGGCGGGCGTTGCGCGCCCGCACGCGACGATCGCGGGCGAGGTGGTCGACATGGTGCGGACATCGATCGGGCCGGTCGCCTCGTTCAAGACCGCGATGGTCGTCAAGCGGCTGCCCAAGACGCGATCGGGCAAGATCCTCCGCGGCACCATGCGCCAAATCGCCGACAGCGAGGCCTATCGCATGCCGGCGACGATCGACGATCCCGCGATCCTCGACGAGATCCGTCTCGCGCTGAAGGACGTCGGCTACGCCAAGGCGACCGGTCGCCCGGCCGCGGAATAGCCCTCAGCGGCCCGGCGTGTCGGCGGCGGGCTCGGGAATGGTCGGCTGCTCGCCGGTGCCCGGCGGCCCGGCGGCGGCGCGCGCGCGCGCGATCGCGCTCTCGAGCTCCTCGCGCGAGCAGAGCCCGAGCACCACCGGATCGTGCGGCTTGATGTTGGTCGCGTTCCAGTGCGAGCGGTCGCGGATCGCCTTGATCGTCGGCTTGGTGGTGCCGACGAGCTTCGAGATCTGGGCGTCCGAGAGCTCCGGGTGGTGGCGGATCAGCCACGCGATCGCATCGGGCTTGTCCTGGCGGCGTGCGACGGGCGTATAGCGCGGACCCTTGGTGCGCGGCGACGGGCGCGGCACATGGGTCTCGGCCATGTGCAGCCGCGAGTCCGGGTCGCGTTCGCAGCGCTCGAGCTCCTCACGGGTGAGCTGGCCGTTGAGGACGGGGTCATAGCCGACCATGCCGGTCGCCAGCTCGCCATCGGCGATGCTCTGCACCTCGAGCGGGTGGAGGCCGCAATAGTCCGCGATCTGGTCGAAGGTCAGCGCGGTGTTCTCGATCAGCCAGACCGCGGTCGCCTTGGGCATGATGGGTCGAGCCATGTGTTCTCCTTCCCGAATCCGCGGGCGCCCGCGGGCGCCGATCACCGGCGCTCCGGCCGGGCATGAGGTGCAATATGGGTGGCGTTCACCGCGCGAGCAAAGGCAATCGCCGTCAGGTCTCCAGAACGATATTGCCGATGTGTCCCGAGGCCTCGATCAACGCATGCGCCTCGGCCGCCTTCGCGAGCGGAAACGTCTTGTGGACCAGGGGTTTGATCGTCCCTGCGTCAAACAGCGGCCAGGCCGCGGCATGAAGCGCGCCCGCGATCGCCGCCTTCTCGGCGACCGTGCGGGGGCGGAGCGTCGAGCCGGTGATCACGAGCCGCCTGCTCATCACCTGCCACAGCGGCAGCTCGACCGTGCCGCCTTGGGTGATCGAGACCTGGACCAGGCGGCCGCCGGTCGCGAGGAGCTGGAGATTGCGCGCGAAATAATCGCCCGCGACGATGTCGAAGACGACATCGACCCCGCGCCCGCCGGTCTCGGCCTTGACGACGGCGACGAAATCCTCGGTACGGTAGTTGATGGCGCGATCGGCGCCGATCCGGGCGCAGGCGGCGCATTTCTCGGCCGTGCCGGCGGTCGTGAACACGCGGGCGCCGAAGCTGTGGGCGAGCTGGATCGCCGCCGACCCGACGCCGCCGGCCCCGCCGTGGATCAGGACCGTTTCGCCGCGCTGAAGCCGTCCGCCGTCATAGAGATTGGTCCAGGCGGTAAAGAACGTCTCGGGGATGGCGGCGGCCGTGATCATGTCCATCCCTGCCGGAACCGGCAGACATTGCGGCGCCGGGACGGCGCAGTATTCGGCATAGCCGCCGCCCGAGACGAGCGCCGTGACACGGTCGCCGATACGCCATGTGCCGGTATCTGGCCGGCCGAGGGCGACGATGGTGCCGGCGATCTCGAGCCCCGGAATGTCGCTCGCGCCCGGCGGCGGCGGATAGCTCCCCTGGCGCTGGCGGACGTCGGGATAGTTGACACCGGCCGCCGCGACGCGGACCAGAACCTCGCCCGCCGCCGGCGTCGGCAACGCCTGGCGCCGCGGCATCAGCACCTCCGGTCCGCCGGGGCGGTCGATCTCGATGACGGTCATGGAATCGGGGAGCGCGCCCGGCATGGTCGATGCTCGTCCTGTCCTGGAAACGCTTGCAGGTCTATAGGCTTCGCCCCAGGCTCGCAAGGCTGCCGACGGGGAGCGGAAGGATGGACGAGGAAGCCCAGAAGCCGCGCGTCTGGAAGCCGGGCCAGATCGATCTCGGGTCGCTTTCGGTCGCCGAGCTCACCGACTATATCGCGGCGCTCGAGACCGAGATCGCGCGCGTACGCGCCGACATCGCGCGCAAGGAGCGCCATCGCAGCGGTGCGGATTCGCTGTTCAAACGCTGAAAATTTCTAACGGATTCTTTCGGAAGGCCGCGCGGATCAGCTTTAGGAGCCACGTATTATCCATATTTTTCAAGGCATTGATGAAGATCGGCACCACCCCGCCGAGCGGTGTCCGATTAACCAATTCTTAAGGGTCGCGGTCCATCTTAGGCTTCGACGGCTCGGTCATGCCGGGCCGTTGATGGATCCTCATCCCATCCATTTGACGCCTCCCTGTTAACTGAGCCGCCTTTCGGGGCGGCTCATTTTTTGCGCCGATCGGCAGGGCGCTTGCTACTGTCATCCATGCCCACCGACCCCACGCCCGACCCGGCTCCCGATCCGGCCTCCGATCCCGCCACCAACCCGGCGGTCGCGTTTCTCGATCTCTGCTACGACGAGGCGACGGCGCTTTTGGTCGAGGCGCGCGATTATCTCGAGGGGCTCACCGGCGAGGCGGCGGATGCGCTGTCGCCGGAGGGCGCGCTGGCGCTGACCGGCGCGATGACGTTGCTCACCCGCCGGCTGACCGAGGCGATGGCGTGGCTGATGCTGGAGCGCGCGATCGCCGGCGGCGAGGTGGCGCTCGCGGAAGCCCGCGACCACGCCGCCTACACGCTCTCCGACGGGCCCGACCTCGTCGCCGATCGCGTTCCGGGCGCGACGGCGGGGGACGCGGCGGCATTGCCGCTCGCGGCGCGCGGGCTCCTCGACCGGTCGCGCCGGCTCTATGTCAGGCTGCTCGGGATCAGGAAGGCGCTCGTCGCGGCCCGGGCCGCGGCCGGACCGGCTACTTGAGGCCGATATCCTTGAACCGCTTGTTGAACTTGGCGACCTGGCCGCCCGTGTCGATCAGGCGCTGGCTGCCGCCGGTCCACGCCGGATGCGACAGGGGGTCGATGTCGAGCCGGAGCGAATCGCCGGCCTTGCCCATGGTCGAGCGGGTCTTGTAGCTCGTCCCATCGGTCATGATGACCGTGATCTCATGATAGTCGGGGTGGATGTCTTTCTTCATGGCGGCTCTCCGGAAGGCCGGCCTTATAGCCCCTGACGCGCGCTAACGCAAGCCGGAGACCCGCGCCGCCGCCGCCCGAGAGGTGCCCGGACGGCGGCGGGTCGCGGCGAATCCGACCGGTCAGACGCTCCGGAGATGCTTCATGAAGCTCTCGATCTGCTGACGGAGCTCGGTCGCCTTCTCCGACAGGATGCCCGCGGCGTTGCTCACCTGGCTCGACGCCTCGCCGGTCTCGCTCGCGGCCTGAGACACGCCGGTGATGTTGCCCGAGACCTCCTGCGTGCCCTGCGCGGCCTGCTGGACATTGGTCGCGATCTCCTTGGTCGCGGCGGCCTGCTCCTCGACCGCGGACGCGACGCGGTCGCGATCTCGTTGATACGTCCGATCGTGTCGCCGATGCTCCGGATCGCGCCGACCGACTGGTTGGTGGCCGACTGGATCTCGGTGATCTGCGCGCCGATCTCCTCGGTCGCCTTGGCGGTCTGGTTCGCGAGCGACTTGACCTCGGAGGTGACGACGGCGAAGCCCTTGCCGGCCTCGCCGGCGCGCGCCGCCTCGATCGTCGCGTTGAGCGCGAGAAGATTGGTCTGGCTCGCGATGTCGTTGATCAGCTTCACGACCTCGCCGATGCGCTGCGCCGATTCGGCGAGGCCCTGGACGGTCGCGTTGGTGCGCGAGGCCTCGTCGACCGCGGCCTGGGCGATGCGGCTCGATTCGGTGACCTGGCGACCGACCTCCTGCACGGTGTTGGACAGCTCCTCCGCGGCGGCGGCGACGGTCTGGACATTGGTCGTCGCCTCCTCGGACGCCGCCGAGACCGCGGTCGACTGCCGGCTGGTCTCCTCCGCGGCCGCCGACATCGCCTGCGCGGATTGCTGCAGCGATTCGACGTTAGCGGTGACGGCCTCGACGACCTTGAGGACGGTCGCCTCGAAATCGTCGACGAGCTTCACCTGGTGCGAGATGACGCTCCACGTCACCATCGGGCCGAGATAGGTGCCGTCGGTGCCCTTGATCGCCGACACGCGGAGCTCGAGCGTCTCCGGCCCCAGCTTGATGCGGGCGTTGTGCGGCAGGTTCTTCGGATCGGCGAGGATGCGCCGCTGATGGGTCGGGTTCTTGTGGAAGATGTCGATCGACTTGCCGAGGATCTGGTCGGACGGATCGGCAGGAGATGCTCGATCGCCTTGAGCGTCGTGAGGCTCGTCTTGTTCATGTAGGTGATCTCGAACTTCTCGGGATCGCAGGTCATGACATTGATCGGCATCTCGTCGAGCATCTGGAGAAGCCGCTTCTGATCGGCCTCCGCCTTGACCTTGTCGGTGACGATCTGCCAGGTCAGCATCGGAAACGCGTACGCGCCGTCGCGGCCGAAGACCGGGCTCACCAGGAGCTCGAGGATCTCGTCGCCGAGCTTGATGTTGGCGCGATGCGGCAGGTTCTTCGGATCGGCGAGGAGACGACGCTGATGCTGCGGCGTCTTGTGGAAGATGTCGACGGTCTGGCCGACAATGTCCTCGACCTTGCACGGCAGGAGGTGCTGGAGCCGCTTCAGCGTCTCGAGGCTCGTCTTGTTCGCGTAGTTGATCTGGAATGTCGCGAGGTCGAGCGTCATGACGTTGACGGGCATCGCGTCGACCATCTGCATGAACGAGGCGAGCTGTTCCTGCGCGCCGGCGCCACGGCCGCCGAACAGGCGGAAGCCGCGTCCCGACGACGCGGCGCTGAACGAGGGAACGGTGGCGGGCTTGCGGGCGAATGCGGACATCGAGGGGGCTTCCTTTATCGCTGCGGTTTCTGCATGTACGAAGGGGTCGGCCGGGTGCGGAACGATCGTTAATGATGGTCGGTCGAAGCTGGTCGCCATGCTGAACGATTTACGCTAACGGTCGGTAAACGCCGCCAACCGGGCTAGGACAGTTCGCCTAGCACAGGGCGTGCGGTCCCGACTTGCCGACCGGGGGCCCATATGGTTGTTGGGGTGGTTGTTGGGGCCCCGCCCCCGCCCCGGTCGAGGAGCCATGAGCCCAACGCAGGCCGCCGCCGACACCCGCGCCGAGCCGGGCGCCCAGCCGCGAGCCGAGCCGGGCGCGCCGCCGCCGCGCCGCGATCTCCGGCTCCTCGGCGCGCTCCTGCCCTATCTCCGCCCGCACTGGCTCCGGATCGCCGGCGCCGCGGTCGCGCTCGTATTCGCCGCCGGCGCCGTCCTCGTCATCGGGCTCGGCCTCCGTACGCTGATCGACGACGGTTTCCGGGCCGGCAACGCGGCGATGCTTGACACCGCGCTGTTCGGGCTGTTCGCCGTCATCCTCCTCCTCGCGCTCGCGACCTATGCGCGCTTCTATCTCGTCTCCTGGCTCGGCGAGCGCGTGGTCGCCGACATCCGCCGCGCCGTGTTCGACCAGGCGCTGCGGCTGAGCCCGGCGTTCTACGAGACGACCAAGCTCGGCGAGGTCCTGTCGCGGCTCACCGCCGACACGACCGTGCTCCAGACCGTCGTCGGCTCCTCGGTCTCGGTCGCGGTGCGCAATCTCCTCCTCTTCGTCGGCGGCACGATCATGCTGGTCGTCACCAGCCCGACTTTGACCGGGCTGATGTTCCTGATCGTGCCGGCGGTGGTGGTGCCGATCCTGATGCTCGGTCGGCGCGTCCGCCGGCTGTCGCGCGCGAGCCAGGACCGCATCGCCGACGTCGGCGCCCATGTCGAGGAATCGCTCGCGGCGGTGCGCACCGTGCAGGCCTTCGGACACGAGGCGGAGGACCGCCGCCGCTTCGCCGGCCGCGTCGAGGACGCCTTCGCCGCCGCGGTCGCGCGGATCGGCACCCGCGCGCGCCTGACCGCGTTCGTGATCCTCCTCGTGTTCGGCGCGGTCGCGGTGATCCTCTGGATCGGCGGTCACGCGGTGATCGACGGCAGTCTGTCGGCCGGCGCACTCTCGGCCTTCGTCTTCTACGCGATCGTCGTCGCCGGCGCGGTCGGTGCGATCAGCGAGGTGGTCGGCGATCTGCAGCGCGCCGCCGGCGCGGCCGAGCGCCTGGCCGAGCTTCTCGCCGTCCGGCCCGAGATCGCCGCGCCGCCCGATCCGGTGGCGCTTCCGGTGCCGGCCCGCGGCGCCGTCGGCTTCGAGCGTGTCGCGTTCCACTACCCGTCGCGGCCCGATGCGGCGGCGCTCGCCGATTTCACGCTCGCGGTCGCGCCCGGCGAGCGTGTGGCGCTGGTCGGCCCCTCGGGCGCCGGCAAGACGACGGTGTTCCAGCTTCTGCTCCGCTTCTACGATCCCGCCGCCGGCGCGATCACGATCGACGGCATCGACATCCGGACCGCCGCTCCGGCGGCGGCGCGCGCGCGGATCGGGCTCGTGCCGCAGGACCCGGTCGTGTTCTCGGCGAATGCGTGGGAGAACATCGCCTATGGCCGGCCCGACGCGACGCGCGAGGAAATACGCCGCGCCGCCGACGCCGCGGCGGCAAGCGCGTTTCTCGACCGACTGCCGCAGGGCTTCGACACGTTCCTCGGCGAAAAGGGCGTCCGGCTCTCGGGCGGTCAGCGCCAGCGCATCGCGATCGCGCGCGCGGTGCTGCGCAATCCGGCGATCCTCCTCCTCGACGAGGCGACGAGCGCGCTCGATGCCGAGAGCGAACGCCTGGTCCAGGAAGCGCTCGAGCGGTTGATGGCCGGGCGGACGACGCTCGTCATCGCGCATCGGCTGTCGACCATCCTTGGCGCCGACCGGATCGTGGTCATGGATCGCGGCCGGATCGTCGCGGTCGGCCGCCATGCCGAGCTTCTCGCCGCGGGCGGGCTCTATGCGCGTCTCGCCGCGTTGCAGTTCGATCGCAGCGGCGAGCCGGAGCGGGTCAGCGTTCGGTGAGCTTGAGCTCGATCCGCCGGTTGCGCCGGAGTGCGTCCGCGCTCGTCCCCGGATCGAGCGGCTGGAACTCGCCGAACCCGGTCGCGGCCAGACGCTGGGGCGCGATGCCGCGCGCGGCGAGGAATTCGACGACCGAGATCGCGCGCGCGGTCGACAGATGCCAGTTCGACGGGAACTGCGCGGTCGCGATCGGCACGCGATCGGTATGGCCGTCGACGCGGAGGATCCAGTTGAGCTCGCCCGGTATGCGGGTTGCGATCTCCTTGAGGGTCTCGGCGAGGCGGCCGATCTGCGCCTCGCCCTCGGCGGCGAGCGTCGCCTGGCCCGATTCGAACAGGACCTCGGACTGGAACACGAACCGGTCGCCGACGATCCGGATGTCGCGCCGGTCGCCCAGCACCTCGCGCAGCCGGCCGAAGAATTCCGATCGGTAGCGCGCGAGCTCCTCGACCTTGCTCGCGAGCGCGAGGTTGAGCCGGTTGCCGAGATTGACGATCTGGACCTGCTGCTCGGCCGCCTTGGCCTCGGAGACCTCGAGCGCGACCGAGATGCGGGCGAGCTGTTCGCGGAGCACGGCGATCTGGCGATTGAGGAGATCGACCTGGGCGCGCGCATCGCTGGTCAGCGCCTGCTCGCGGCCGAGCGCCGCGTCGGTCTCGGTCGTCCTGTCGGTGAGGGCGCGGAGGCGCACGTCGCGGGCCTCGATCTCGCGCTGGGCGAGGAGCGTTCGCTCGCGCGCGTCGGCGATCGCGGCCTCGAGGCTCCGCGTGCGATCGCGGAGCGTGCCCGCCTCGCCCTCGCGCTCGGCGAGCGTCGCCGTGAGCGCGCCGACGCGACGTTCCAGCTCGTTGCGAACCGCCTGGAGCGCGGCGATGTCGCGGCGGATGCTTTCGAGCGCGCGGAGCTGGATCTCGATCGTCTCGCGGTCGGCCTGGACCGACCGTTCCGCCTCCGCACGCGCCGCGGCGAGCGCGGCGAGATCGGCCTCGAGCCGGCCGCGTGCCTCGATCGCGGCATCGCGTTCGGACGTCATCGCCGCCAACGCGCTCCGGAGCAGCGCGCGATCGGCGTCGACGACGATGAGCTCCTGCGACATCGCGGTCAGGCTCTGCTGCAGCGTCGCCGCGTTCGACCGCTCGAGCGCCAGCATCTGGCCGAGCTCGGCGATCTGGCGGTTGAGGCGGGCGAGGGCCTCGTTGCGGCCCGACAGCGTCTCGCTCAGATAATACTGCGCGAGCGTGAAGATCATCAGGAGGAACAGGATGATGATCAGGAGCGTCGCGAGGACGTCGACGAAGCCCGGCCAGATGTCGACCGCGTAGCGGTTGGCGCGCCGGCTCAGCGCCATGGCGGCCGATGGGCCTTCGCGGTCATCGCGGCGCCTTCTCGGCGATTGCCGCGATGGTGCGCGACAGCACGCGGATCTCGCTCCGGATCTCGCTCGCGAGGTCGCCGCGACCGCTCGCCATGTCCTCGACCAGGCGGGCGACGTGGCGGTCGAGGCTGCGCAGGTGCTCGATGGCCGCGTCGTTGGCACCGAGCGCGCCCTTCGCGGTCTGGTCGGCGAGGCGGGCGAGGATCGGGCGGAGCTCGAGCTGGGTCTCGGCGATCTTCATCATCAGATTCTGCTCGGTCCGCATCTGCGCCGTCAGCGTGGCGAGGTGCTCGGCGAGCGTCGCGACGGCGTTGTGCATCGCGTTCCGGCTGTCCTCGCCGCGGTCGAGCGTCCGCGACAGGTTCTCGACGCTGTCGGCGGTCTGTTCGAGGAGCGCCTGGACATAGGCCGGCACGGCCTGGTCGCCCTCCGCGGTGAGCGCGCCGCCACCGAGCCGGGTCTGACCGGCGAGCCATTCCTCGAGATCGTTGAAGAACCGGTTCTGCGCCCGGCCCGCCTGCAATTCGAGGAAGCCGAGCGCGAGCGAGCCGGCGAGACCGAAGAGCGAGGAGCTGAACGCGGTCCCCATGCCGTCGAGCGGCGCCTTGAGGCCGCTCTTGAGATCGGCGAACACCGCGCTCAAGTCGGTGCCGGTCGTGGTCAGGTTGTTGATCACCGTGGTGATCGAGCCGACCGTCCCCATCAGGCCCCAGAAGGTCCCGAGGAGGCCGAGGAAGATCAGGAGGCCGATCACGTAGCGCGCGATGTCGCGCGATTCGTCGAGGCGGGCGGCGATGCCGTCGAGCACCGAGCGGAGCGCGGTCGCCGACAACGAGATACGCCCCTTGCGCTCGGCGAGCATCGTGACGAGCGGCGCGACCAGGATCGGCGGATCCTCCATCAGCGGCGTCGAGCCGCCGATCCGGAAGTGCTCGACCCAGTTGACGTCGCGACCGAGCCGCCACACGCCGCGGAAGACATAGAGGACGCCGAGCACGAACACGCCGACGATAACGCCGTTGAGCGCCGGGTTGGCCATGAATGCGCCGGCGAGGGCCGGCGACAGAAGGGCGACCAGCACGCCGAACGCCACGACGAAGGCGATCATCCTGAACAGATAGCGTTTCGGATCGGTCATCGCCTTCCTTGTGCCGGCCTCGTGCCGGAAGCCCGCGGCGCCAATACGCCGACGATCGGGTCAGCGGTTCAACAGCACCACGTCCACGCGATCGGGCGGGCCGCCTTCGGCGCGGTTGCCGAGGGCGCGCACGTCGATACGCGTGCTGCGCACGCCCTTCTCGATCAGATATGAACGCACCGCGAGCGCGCGGGCGAGCGACAGCCGACGCGACTGGCTCGCTCCTTCGGCATCACCTCTCGCATAGGCGAGGAGCTGGAGGCGGAGGCTCGGATCGCGCTCGAGCGCGTCGGCGGCGCGGTCGATCTGGCTCTTGCCGGCGTCGGGCACGGCCGAATCGTTGAGTGGGAAGGCGACCCGGAAGGCGGGCGCCGGGTCGGCGGACGCGGGCGGCAAGGCGGCGGTCTGGGTGTTCGCCGGCTGTGCCGGCGGTGCCGGCGGCGGTGGCGCCGCGACCGGTGGCGGCGGCGGTGGCGGTGGGGCGGCGGGTGGCGGTGCGAGCACGACCGGGGCCGCGGGG
>VGEU01000027.1 GCA_016869145.1 Alphaproteobacteria bacterium
GTGACGCCGGTGCCGTCATCGGTTTTGGTCTCCCTCTGCGGGGCGTTCACCGCCCCGCGGCGCGGCGCCGCAGCAGACGCGAACGCCGCTCACCATTTTTCTTGCCGGAGCGAGTGTAGTGGCTTTCCGGCCGCGCCGCCATGCGCACGGGAGGTGTCGATGACAGGCTTCACACCGGAACCGGCGGGCGCGCGCGGCGTCATGAGCGGGCGCGCGGCGATGTCGGCCGGCATGGCCGTGCATCATCGCGCGACGCTGGGCCGCCGCGGCGGTTCAGAGCATCGGCCGGCGTTCGGCCCACGGGCGCGCGGCCTCGAATTCCGCCGCGATGCGGAGCAGCCGGTCCTCGCCGTGCCAGGCGCCCGCGATCTGAAGGCCGATCGGCACGTTGTCACGCGACATCCCGCACGGCAGCGAGATCGCCGGATGGCCAGTGTGGTTGAACGGGTGCGTGTAGGGGAACCAGCTCCGCCGCGGCACGTCGGTGGCATGGCCGTTGATCGTGATCGGCTCCCATGCCCTGAGCCGCGACGGTATCGACGGCACCGCGAGCGTCGGCGTCACGATCGCGTCGAACCGAGCCAGCACGCCTTCGATCTGGCGGAACAGTACGGTCTTGCCGAGCATCGCGTTCTGGAGATCGCGCGCGGTGTAGTGCGCGCCGCGTTCGATCCCCTGAAGGAGCGAGCGGTCGATCTTGTCGGCGAAGCGATCGATCCGGCCGCCATAGGCGGCGAAGGCATGCGCGGAGACGAGAACGAACAGGATGTCGACCGCGGCCGAGAGGTCGATCGCGATCTCCTCGACGGCCGCGCCGAGACGCTCGAGCGCCTTCACCGCGCCCTCGCAGGCCGCGCGCACCTCGGAATCGAGCGCGGCGTTCCCCACCATCGGCGCCCAGGCGAGGCGCATTCCCGCGAGCGAACCTTGCGGCCGGGCGAACGAACGGTAATCGCGGATCGGGGCGCCCCGGGACCACGGATCGGTGCGGTCCGGGCCGGCGCAGACGGTCATCATCAGCGCCGCGTCGGTGACGGTCCGGGTCATCGGGCCGACGATCGTCGTCGTGTCGAGAAGATCGGGAAGCTCCGGATAGGGAAACGCGCCGGTCGTCGTCTTGAGCCCGACCACGCCGCAGGCGCTCGCCGGGATGCGCACCGAGCCGGCGCGGTCGGTGCCAAGCGCGAGCGCGCCGCAGCCGCTCGCGAGAGCGGCGCCCGCGCCCCCCGACGAGCCACCGGTCGAGAAGGCATGGTTCCACGGGTTGAGCGTCAGACCCCACAGCGGATTGTCGTTGGTGCCCTTGTGTCCGACCTCGGCCATGTTGGTGATGCCGATCGGGATCGCACCCGCCGCGCGGAGCCGTGCCACGACGACACTGTCGCGCGCCGGCACGTTGTCGGCGAACATGTTGGAGCCGAAGGTGATCCGCTCGCCGGCGACATTGACCATGTCCTTGACGCTGAACGGCACGCCATGGAGGGGCCCGAGCACGGCGCCGGGCTTCATCGCGTCCGTCGCGGCGCGGGCCTCGGCGCGGGCCTTCTCGGCGCGCACCACGGTGAACGCGTTGAGGACGGGTTGCACGCGGTCGATCTGCGCCAGGACCGCATCGACCAGCTCGGCGGGCGACAGCGCCTTCCGCGCGATCAGCCGCGCGGTCTCGTGGGCTGGCATGAAACAGAGATCGGTCGTCGTCACGGCAGTCCTCCCGGCACGATCGTTCGGTCGCGAACGGTCATGCTAGACGGGCCGCGTCGCCCTGTCCCTCGGCCCGTTCGCCGGACGATCCGGTCAGAATCGGATCGAAGCCGGACCGGTTTCGTGGCAAGCTCGCGCCATCGAAGCGCCGCGCCACGGCGCCCGCCGGCCATGGGGAGAGAGCCATGTTCCGCCAAGACAGCGACCAAGAGAAGGCATTCCGCGCCGAGGTCCGCACCTGGTTCGCGGCCAACCTGCCGGACGAGATCCGCGACCGCACCCACCGGTTGCCGCCGGACAAGATGAAGCCGTGGTGGAAGAAGGTCTATGAGCGCGGCTGGGCCGGCCCGCACTGGCCCAAGGAACATGGCGGCATGGGTGCGACGCTCAACGAGCAGATCATCCTCCTCGAGGAGACCGCGCGCGCCGGCGCGCCGACCCTGCACGGTCCGGGTCTCACCTTTCTCGCCCCGACGATCATGGAGTTCGGAACGCCGGCGCATAAGGCGCGTCATCTTCCCAAGATCCTGTCGGGCGAGTGCTACTGGGCGCAGGGCTATTCCGAGCCGGGGTCGGGCTCCGACCTCGCCAGCCTGTCGTGCCGCGCCGAGCTCCGCGGCGACCACTTCGTCGTCAACGGTCAGAAGATCTGGAACACCCACGCGCACTACGCCGACTGGATGTTCACCCTCGTCCGCACCGACCCCGAGGCCAAGCCCAAGCACGCCGGCATCAGCATGCTGCTGATCGACCTCCGGACGCCGGGCGTGACGCCGCGCGGGATCAACACAATCTCGGGCGACGACGAGCTCTGCACCGTCTTTCTCGACGACGTTAAGGTGCCGAAGGAGCATCTGCTCGGCCCGCTCAACGGCGGCTGGAAGGTCGCGAACTTCGTGCTCAACTTCGAGCGCTTCAACCAGTCGAGCCCCGTCGCGGTCAATATCGCGATGGAACGGGTCAAGCGCACCGCGCGCGCCACCGGCGCGATGAACGACCCGTCGTTCCGCGATCGGCTCGCCAAGGTCGAGATCGACCTCCTGACCCAGGCCGCGCTCTACACCCATGCCGTCGATCTCACCAATGCCGGGCGGATCCTCGGGCCGGAGGCCTCGATCATGAAGATCACCGGCACCGAGAACCTGCAACGCGTCGTCGACCTCCTGATCGAGGCAGCCGGCGGCAACGGCGCCGACCTCGAGCGCTTCGACACGCCCGAAGGCTCGGTCGACGTCACCGGCCTCTTCCTTCTCCACCGCCGGGCGACGATCTACGGCGGCTCCAACGAGATCCAGCGCAACGTCATCGCGCGGCGCGTGCTCGCGCTTCCCGGTTGAGAGCGGCGACAGCCGGACGACGATCGATTAGAGTGCTATCGAGTTCGATGACAGGACCGGGAACATCGTCATGGACATCAGCTTCCGAGAAGATTCGGCCGACGAGAAGGCCTTCCGCATGGAGGTGCGCGCGTGGCTGGCGAAGACGCTGCCCGATGACCTGCGCGGGCTCTCGACCCGCTCGACCTATGAGCGGACGCAGTGGTGGCACAAGCAGATCTTCGCGCGCGGCTGGATCGCGCCCCATTGGCCGCGGGAATATGGCGGCATGGAGGCGACGCTCAACCAGCAGATCATCCTGAAGGAGGAGTTCGCCCGCGCCGGCGCGCCCGAGCTCTCCGGTCAGGGCCTCAACCACATCGGGCCGATCCTGATGCAGTTCGGCACGCCCGAGCAGAAGGCGAAGCACCTGCCGCCGATCCTCGCGGGCGATGTCGTGTGGTGCCAGGGCTATTCCGAGCCCAATGCCGGCTCGGACCTCGCGAGCCTCACCACACGCGGCGACGTCCAGGGCGACCACATCATCGTGAACGGACAGAAGATCTGGACCACGTGGGCGCACCATGCGCACTGGATCTTCGCGCTCATCCGCACCGATCCGGGCGCCGCGCGCAAGCAGGCCGGTATCAGCTTCATCCTGATCGACATGAAGACACCCGGCATCAAGCCGAGTGGCATCAAGACGATCGCCGGCGACGACGAGTTCGCCCAGGTGTTCTTCGACAATGTCCGCGTGCCGATCACCAATCTTGTCGGCAAGCTCAACGACGGCTGGAAGATCGCGAACTCGCTCCTCGTCCACGAGCGGCTCGGCAATGCGAACCCGCAGGTCGCGATCGATGTCGTCGACCGTGTCCGTAAGATCGGCGCGGCGACCGGCATGATGGAGCTCGCCGCGTTCCGCGACCGCCTCGCGCGGTTGGAGCTCGACCTCCTGTCGCTGTCGGCCGCCTACAGCCACGCGATCGGGATCATCAACGCGGGTCGCGAGCTCGGCCCCGATTCCTCCTTCATGAAGATCGTCGGCACCGAGCTCCTGCAGCGCGCCACCGATCTCCTGATCGAGGCGGCCGGCGCCGAGGGCGCCTCGCTCGAGCGGATCGATACGCCGGAAGGACGGGTCGATGCGGCGACCGCGTTCCTGCAGTCGCGGCGGGCGACGATCTATGGCGGATCGGGCGAGATCCAGCGCAACATCCTGTCGAAGCGCGTCCTGACCCTGCCCTGACGGCGGCCGTCACCGACCGCTGACGACCGGCCGCGCCGGTCACGCCGACGGCGCAAGGCGGCTCTTGATCACCTTGCGGGTCGCGGTGAGCGGAAGCTCGGCGCGGATCTTGAGCTGCTCGGGCAGCTTGTACTTGGCGACGCCCTGCGTGGTGAGGAAGGCGCACAAGCCCTCGAGGTCGAGCGCGGCGCCCGGCTTCAGCACCGCGAAGCAGCACGCCCGCTCACCCATCCGCGCGTCGGCCACCGGAACGATCGCGCATTGCACGACCGCGGGATGGCGCTCGATCAGGAGCTCGACCTCCTGCGGGTTGTACTTGACGCCGCCGCGATTGATGACGTCCTTGATGCGACCCGACAGCGTCACATTGCCGGACGAATCCATCGAACCGATGTCGCCCGATCGGAACCAGCCGTCGGCGGCGAAGGCCGCCGCCGTCGCCGCCGGGTTGTCGTAGTAGCCCGCGAACACCGACGGCCCGCGAACCTGGAGCTCGCCGTCCCCGCCGGTCGGCACGGCGCGGCCGTTCTCGTCGGCGATCCGGACCTCGGTTCCCGGCGAGGCGCGTCCGGCGCTGGTCGCCGCGCGCTCGAGCGGATCGCCGGGCCGGGTGTAGAGGCCGGCCTGCAACTCCGTCATGCCCCAGAGCTGGGAGATCGTGCCGTTGCGCAGATGGGGGCCGACCGCGCGCACGAGATCGGGCGGCACGACCGAGCCCGACAGCACGATCAGCCGGAGCGAGGCGAGATCGGCGCCGGCGAAGCTGTTCGCCGCCTGGCAGGCCGCGAGATGGGCGGGCCCGGCGAACACGTGGCTCGCCCGGCCGGCCGCGATGGTCTTGACCAGATCGGGCGGCGTGAAGCGCGGCAGGAGGAGAACGGCGGCGCCGGCGCAGAGCGCCATCTGGACCGAATAGAGCGCATAGAGATGGCCGAACGGCGCCGCGGAGAGAACGACGTCGCCGGCGCGGATGTCGTGCTCGACGATCCCGAGCCGCGCATTGGTCAGCATCTGGTGCGAATTGAGCGGCACGCCCTTCGGCGCCGAGGTCGTGCCCGAGGTGTAGAGGAGAAGGAAGGGATCGGCCGCGCTCGGAACCGGAAGGTCATCGGGGAGCGGCCTGGCCTCGGCCGCAAGCGCGTCATGGGCGATCGCGCCGGCGGGCGGCGCGCCGACGACGATCACGGTGCGGAGATGCGGCAGCTCGCCCCGGTGCGCCAGCGCCCATTCGGCCGGCCGGAACTCGCCTATCGCCTCGGGCACGATCAGCGCGCACGCTCTCGAATGCGTGAGCTGCGCGGCGAGGTCGGCTTCGCGGAACGTCATGTAGAGGGTCGACATGACGGCGCCGAGCCAGCTCAGGGCGAGGAAGCCTTCGAGATGCTCGACCGTGTTGAGGAGCTGCACCGCCACCACCTCGCCCGGGCGCACGCCGGCGTGGTAGAGACCGGCGGCAAGCGTCGCCACGCGGCGCCCGAGCGCGGCATAGGTGATGACGCGGCCGCCATCGATGATCGCCGGCGCGTCCGGACGCTCGCGCGCGTGGCGTTCGATCCAGCCGCGCAGGGTATCGCTTCGCCACAGACCGCGCTCGACATAGCACCGCACGCGCTCGGGGTCGAAGGCGAGCGCGGCACGCAGGCCGAGCGCGGCCTCGCTGTAGCGGAAATGGTCCTGGAACGGCGTCATGCGGTCGGCCCTGAACCGCCGGCCGCCGCCGAGCCGGTTCAGCATGTGATAATGGCCGGTGCGGAAGCGCCGCCGCTCCTCGAGATTGCGGATGAACGTGACCTGGGCGGACAGGAGCCCGATGCGGGCGGCGATCTCGGCATCGGACATGCCGAGCTCGTGGCGGTGCGCGTCGATGGCGGCGAAGTCCTTGTCACGGACCGGGTCGCCGCGGCGGATCTGGTGATTGTTGCTGAGGCGGAAGATCGTCTCGCCGTAGGCGTCGATCATCGCATCGGTGATGCCGAGCTGCCGGCGGGAAAGCCCCTGGGTCACGAGCCGAGCTTGCTCCGGCGGATGGGGTCGGCCTGCGGCGCGCGTGTCGCGATCGGGCAGACGCGCATGCACTCGAAGCATTGCGCGAGCAACCCGCCCGAGCCGACCGACATCTTGTACCAGAGCATCTTGTTGTCGGGATCGAACAACGCGTCGGTGCGCGCCGCCGCGTCCTCGGCCGCGAGAGCGGCGGCGATAACCGCGGGCACCGCCTCATATTGCTGGGTCATCTCGGCACAGGCCGCCATGTCGTAGTGCATCTCGGCCTGGCGTCCGGCGTCGTCGATCCGGCCCGACAGGCACTGCACCGGGCAGAACTTCATGCACGGCGTCTGCCCGACCTTGCGATACATGTCGACGCAGGACGGCGCCGGGCACGGGTTCTCGGCGAGCGGTGCATCGGCCGGCAGCTCGAGCTCGGTGAAGACCGAGGCGAAATACATGTAGCCGAACTCGGGATGGAGCAGGATGTCGCCGGCGAGCGAGCGGGCGCCGATGCCGGCGAGCTCGGCGTGGAGCTTGAGGCTCTGCATCGGTACGCGCGGCCCGGCCTCGTTGTCCATGTCGGGCGGGCAGTAGATCGACGGCGTCTGGAACCGGTTCTCGATGAAGAACGAGAGCCCGTAGGCGCAGGAATAGGCGCGCGTCTCGGTCGAGCCGAAATAGGCCATCGCCTTGGCGGGCACGCTCCACGCACCTTGCGTCTGTCCGCCGACGCCGAGCGCGATGACCGATTTGACGCGTGGCATGATGTCGGACGGCCGGTGGCCGGGCGGCGCGATACGCTCGATCGCGGCGAGATCGGCGACGCCGACCACAAGCGCGCCGCGCTTCTTGGCATAGGCGATGATCTCAGCCTTGGCGGCGGCGGGATCGATCTCGGTGGTTCCGCTCATCGTCGCGTCCCTCGCCTGACAGCTCGCCGACCCGCGAGCTTAGCCACATCCGAACCGATCCGCCAAGACGGTTCGCCGGAGGCCACCTCGCCGTGGCAGGCGCGGATCCCGCGCGCGATCGAGAAACGCGATCAAACGCCGAGATAGGTGCGCTTGACGTCGGAGTTCGCCTCGAGCGTGGCGGGCGTGCCGGTGAACTGGATGCGGCCCTGGTTGAGGACGTAGACCGCGTCGGCGAGACTGGTCGCGACCTCGTAATTCTGCTCGACCAGCAGCATCGTCGTACCCGACTGCTTGATCCGCCGCATGTCCGCCTCGAGCGCCTCGATGATCACGGGCGCGAGCCCCTCGGTCGGCTCGTCGAGGATCAGGAGCTCGGGCGCGCCGACCAAGGCGCGGCCGATCGCGAGCATCTGCTGCTCGCCGCCGGAAAGCTGGTTGCCGTAATTGCCACGCCGTTCGGCGAGGCGTGGGAACATCGCGTAGATCTCGTCCGGCGGACGCCGGCCGGAGCGGCCACGGTTGACGGCATAGGCGACGTCGAGATGCTCCTGCACCGTGAGCGATGGAAAGATGCCGCGGTCCTCGGGCACGAAGCCGACGCCCTTGGCCATGATGCGATAGGTCGGAAGCCGCGTGATGTCCTCGCCACGGAGCGTGATCCGGCCGCGCCGCGCCGGTGTGAGCCCGATGATCGAGCGCAATGTCGTCGACTTGCCGACGCCGTTCCGGCCGAGGAGCGCGACGCAGGTCCTTGCCTCGACGGTGAGCGAAATGCCCTGGAGGACGTGGCTGTCGCCGTAATAGGTATGGACGTCGTCAAGCTCGAGCATGCGCCTTGCCCAGATAGGCGTCGCGGACGTCCAGGTTGTTGCGCACCTCATCCGGCGTGCCGCTGGCGAGGAGCTTGCCGTAGCTCAAGACGGTGATCCGCTCGCACACCTCGAACACGACGTCCATGTCGTGCTCGACGAGAAGGAGCGTCACGCTGCGCGGCAGATCGGCGATCAGATCGATGAGGCGCATGCGCTCGGCCGGCGAGGTGCCGGCAGCGGGCTCATCGAGAAGGAGGAGCTTGGGCTTCGAGCACAACGCGAGCCCGACCTCGAGCTGGCGTTTCTGGCCGTAGGAGAGCGCCGAGACCGAACGGTCGAGCACGTCGACGAGGCCCATCTGGCCGGCGACTGCGCGCGCCTCGTCGGCGACCTCGCCGAAGGCGCTCCGGTCGCGGAACAAGCTGAACCGCGCGCGGTGCTGCGCCTGAACCGAAAGTCGCAGGTTCTCGAGCACGCTGAGCCCGTCGAACAGCGTATTGCGCTGGAACGAGCGGGCGAGACCGCGGAAGGTGATCGCCTGCGGCGCGAGGCGCGTGAGATCGGTCCCCTCGACCGCGATGCGGCCCGACGATGGCCGGTGCCAGCCCGTGATCAGGTTGAAGAGCGTCGTCTTGCCGGCACCATTGGGCCCGATGACGGCGTGCCGCTCGCCGGCCTCGACCGCGAGATAGAGATTGTTGATCACGGCGAGCGCGCCAAACGACTTGTTGAGATCGACGATCTCGAGGAGCGCCATCGCCGCCGGTCCGCGCCCTACTCGGCCGCCTGGGCGGTCGGCTTCCGCGCCGTCCAGCGCCGCCACAGGTCGATCCCGAATCCGGCAAGACCACGTGAGAACAGCGCGACGACGAGCATGAAGAAGAGGCCGAAGAAGATGATGTATTCTTCGGTGATGTCGGCGAGCTTCGCTTTGAGGATGACGAAGAAGGCCGCGCCCAGCACCGGCCCGATGAAATACTGCCGGCCGCCGATGATCACCATCAGGAGACCCTCGCCCGAGAGCTCCCAGGTCATGTTGGCGGGGCTGACGAACTGCTGGTACTGCGCCATCAGGATGCCGCCGAATCCCGCGACCAGGCCCGAGGCGACGAAGGCGGCATTCTTGTAGAAGGCGATCGGGTAGCCGAGCGCGACCATGCGCCGCTCGTTCTCGCGGATCCCGACCAGGATCGAGCCGAACGGTGAGCGCACCAGACGCCAACAGACATAGACCGCGATCAGGAACATGGCCGCGACATAGATGTAGAAGTCGGTCGTGTCGCGGGTGTTGAGCCCGATCCAGCCGAGGTCCGGCCGCTTGATGCCCGGCAGGCCGTCGTCGCCGCCGGTCGCGCGCATCTTGACCGCAATACCCCAGTAGAGCTGCGACAAGGCGAGCGTGATCACCAGGAACTGGATGCGGCTGACCCGCATGCAGATGAGGCCGGTGATCAACCCAATCACGGCGGTGATCGCCATCGTCGCGGCGATGGCGAGCCAGGTCGGCCAGCCGGCCAAGACCGTGAGCACGCCAATACCGTAGCCGCCGATCCCGAGGAACATCGAGTGCCCGACCGACACATAGCCCGTGTAGCCGAGCAGGATGTTGATTCCGAGCGCGTAGATCGAGAACGCCATCACCTCGATCGCGAGCGCGAGCGGGTATTCGCCGACGACGACCGGCAGGAAGGCGAGGCACGCCGTCGCGACGAGAAACCAGAGATGGCCGCGCGTCATGCCGACTGGCCCTTGACGCCGAAAATGCCCTGCGGACGGACCATCATGAACACCGCGAGCACGACATAGATGGCAAACAGGCCCGCCTCGGGCAGGTAGGCGAGGGCGAAGGTGTCGATCATGCCGACCAGGATCGAACCGTAGAACGATCCCTTGAAATTGCCGAGGCCGCCGACCACCACGACGATGAAGGTGACAACGAGGATCGTCGCCCCCATGCGCGAGAAGATGCTGAGGATCGGCGCCGCGATCACGCCCGCGAGCGCGGCGAGCGCGCAGCCGAGGCCAAACACGATCGCGAAGACGAGCGTGATGTTGATGCCCATGCCGAGCACCATCTCGCGATTGTCGACGCCCGCGCGCACGATCGCGCCGAACACGGTCTTGTCGAGGAGGAGCCACAGAAGGAGCGCGATCACCAGCCCAAGGCCGATGATGAACAGCCGGTACACCGGATAGGTCCGCTCGAAGATCTCGACCCGGTCGCTGAGGAGCGGCGGGACCTTGATCGAAAGATAGGCCGCACCGAACACAACCTCCATCAGCCCCATGATGACGAACAGGAGGCCGAAGGTGAGGAGCGCCACGTCGAGATGAGAGGACCGCCCGCGATTGATGAGCGGGCGCTGTACCAGGACCTCGAGCAGCACGCCGAGCGCCGCGGCGAACAGGGGAGCGATCACGAGCGCGAGCCAGAACGAGCCGGTCTGGCTGGCGACGATCCAGCCGCCATAGGCGCCGATCGTATAGAAGCCGCCATGGGCGAGGTTGAGGCTATCCATCAGCCCGAAGATCAGCGTGAGCCCGACCGCCAGCAGGAAGATCAGCATGCTGAGCTGGAGGCCGTTCAGGAAATGAAAGAGAAACGTGCTCATCGGCGTGGCTGTGGATCGGCAATCAACGGCGGAACCGCCGGACCTCTGGCGCCCTCAAACGAAGCCCCGATGGCTCATCAGGGCTTCATGCGGTCCGCTGCCGGCCCGCGCGGCGGGCCGGCATGTCGGTGAGGTCTGGTCAGCTGCCCATCTTGCAGCCGGGCAGGTCCTTGCCGCCCGGAACGGTCTCGACGAGCTTGCGGGTCAGCTTGCCGTCGGGCTGCTTGACGACCTCGACCAGGAACAGCTGGTCGAGCTGCGCGTTGTTGTCCTTGTTGAAGTAGAACTTGCCGCGCGGCCCTTCGAAGGTCACGCTTTGCAAGGTCTTGATGAACGCGGCGCCGTCCGACACCTGGCCCTTCGACTTGTCGATGCCGTGCAGGATCGCCACGATGTTCTCGTAGCCGGCAGAGGCGTTCACGTCCGGCTCCTCGTTGTATTTCTTCTTGTAGGCGGCGACGAACTTCTTGCTCCCCTCGTGCGGCGCATCCGGCGTCGCGACCGAGAAGTAGCGGGCACCGAGCGCGGCCTCGCCCATCGCATCGAACAGGGTCTCGTCATAGAGCCACTGGTCGCCGTGCAGCGGCAGCGAGCGCTTGAGACCGAATTCGCTGTGCTGCTTGACGACCTGGATCGATTCCGAGCCGCCGTAGAATGAATAAATCATCTGCGCGCCCGAATCCTTCGCGCGGGTGAGGAGCGGACCCCAGTCCTTCGTCTTCTGGAAATCGCTCCACAGCATCTCCATGACCTTGCCGCCGCCGGCCTCGAAGCCGCGCTTGAATCCGTCGAGCATGGCGCGGCCGGCCGCGTAGTCGGGGCCGAGCGTGACCGCGGTCTTCATGCCCTGCTTCGCCCAGTACATGCCGGCGCCCGATTGATAGGCGTTGGCGCTGAACAGCGTACGCGCGGTGTAGGCGTTGCAGAGCTCGCCCGTGATCTGGTCCGCCACCGCGAAGGTCAGAACCAGAGGCTTCTGCTCGGTCAGCGCGAACTTGCTCATCGCGATGCCGACGCCCGAGCTCACGACGCCGGCGAGGATGTCGACCCTGTCCGACTTGACGAGCTTGTTCGCCTTCTGGATCGCGCCGGTCGGATTGTTCTCGTCGTCGACGCGGATGACCTCGAGCATCCGCCCGCCGGCCTTGTTGCCCCACTCCTCGAGCGCGAGCTTCCAGCCTTTGTCGATGCCTTCGGCGAGCTGCGCGTAAATCCCCTTGTAGGGAAGCATCAGGCCGATGCGGAGCGGCTCCTGCTGCGCCTCGGCCGCGCCGGAGAAGCCGATCGCGGTCAGGAGCGCCGCCACGGCGGCGAATGTCGGTCGACGGTTCATCGGATGCAGACTCCCTCTGTGGCCGGGGCCTGCCCTTCGCGGCCGGCCACCGTTTTACTGTTGGACGCGCGCACTATACAAACGCCGCCGTCGCGGCGCAATTTGGGTCCGCTACACCGCTTGGTACCTCTTGGTACCGCTTGGTCTCGACGGCCGATGCTTGGCGGTTGGGGGTCAGGTGGACTTGGTCGCCTCCGCCGCCTCGCCGACGTCGCCCGGCGGCTGGTCCGGGGCGAGCGAGCGCATCCGGTCGGTCCGGTGGCCGAACAGGAGGGTCCCGATCACCCCGCGATTGACGTCGCTGGTCCCGAACAGGGCATCGCAGATCGGGAAGGTCAGGTTGAAGTTCCGCGTCTGCATGAAGCCGAGATCGTGATGGACCCGGTGCATCCGCCGGATCGTGTTGATGAACGGCACGTGCTTCAGATAAGGGTGGCGGACATCGTCGAGGTGCGACAGCGTGTGCATCGCCTCGTACATCAGATAGTAGCCGGCCATGGTCATCATCATGATGTAGCCGGCGTTCGCCGACCACAGCGCGCCGACGATCAACGCCGCGGGCAGCGCCGCGAGCAGGAACATGATCGGCGCGAAGGGCGGGAACAGGAGCGCCCGCCACTCCTTGTGCCCCTGGTAGGTGAGGTCGTGGTTGGTGAAGAACTGGTGGTGCACGCCGGCGTGGCGGAGATAGATCGCCTTCAAGGGCTTCACCGGGCGGTGCAGGAGATAGCGGTGACCGGCCCACTCGCACCAGTTCCCGAACAGGAAGATCGGCACGATCATCAGCCATTCCCAGGTGGTCGCGCCCTGGATCTTCGTCCAGCAGAAGACGAACGTGCCGAGCGACACCAGGATCGTGAAGGCGAGATGATACTCGCCGCGGTACCACGACGGGGTATTGGCGACGAAGCGCGACCGGAACCGCTTTTGATAGGCGATCTCGCGTTCGGTCCGCGCGGCCAGGTTGGATCCATCCGGCATGGGAGCCTCCTATCAGGTGCGGGCGGTCACTTCCGGTTGCAGGCTAGGGCCGTGACCCCGGCCGGTCAATCCGAACTCCCTGCGCCCGGCTGTCGCAATTCCGGGGTGCGTCGGCTTGAGAGGCGCGCGGCCAGGCGGAGCGCTGGCGGCGCCACCCATGCCGGCGACCGGCGTAAACCAAGATCACCGTCGGCACGAGAACCCGTGGTCGAGATTGCCCCGTGCCGTCCTAATGCGCCCGATGCTTAAGGCCGCGCGGCCCGGGCGATCCACACGCGGGCGAGCCGGGTTGAGACAAAACGCGCCTCGGGCGGACGTGACTTGGACCGGCTACCCGCGATAAGGTCGGCCATGCCCGCCGACAAGCTCGCCCCGGCGTCCCGATCGGACGCGCCTCCATCCGCGTCCTCCGCCGTCGCGCTCGTCGTCGACGGCATCCGTTATCACGCGGAGTGGCGGCGCCCGCGCGTGCCGGGACTGCCGACGCTGGTCTTCCTCCACGACGGGCTCGGCAGTGTCGAGACCCTGCGCCGGTTCCCCGAGGCGGTCGCCGACCGGCTCGGCCTCGGGGCCTTCGCCTATGACCGCTGGGGCTATGGCCGCTCCGACGCCTGCGCCGCCTTCCCGCCCTTGTTCATGGAGGACTCGGCCGATCGGCTCGAGCCGATCCTCGCCGCTGCTGCGATCGACGCCTGCGTGCTTGTCGGCCACAGCGACGGCGGCACGGTCGCGCTTCTCCACGCCGCGCGCTACCCGGCCCGCGTCCGCGCCGTGGTGACCATCGCCGCGCATGTCCGGCGCGATTCACTCACCTACGGCCAGGTGCTCCGCCACCAGAAGATGGTGGACGAACGCGACATCCCGGCCTGGATGAGCCGGTTCCACGGCGACCGCGCGGCGCACCTCCTCGGCGAATGGGCGCGCATCTGGCAGCTCCCGCTCTACGATCATTGGGACATCACGCCCGAGATCGCCGCGATCCGGGCACCGCTCCTCGCCCTCCAGGGCGAGACCGACGCCTACGGCCGCGCGGACCAGATCGAGCGGATCGGGCGGGCCGTGGCCCACGCCGAGACCGGCCTCATTCCGGGCATCGGCCATTTCCCCCATGTCGAGGACCCCGATGGGACCGCCGACCGGGTCGCCGGGTTCATCGCCCGCCACATCCCGCGCGGACCGACCGCCGCGAGAACGTAGGTTTTCAACCATCTCCGCCCTATCCTGCCCGCCCCGATTTGATGGGTTCCGATGTCGTCATGACCGTAATGCAGCCCGACTACCCGTTCGAGACGCTCGCCATCGGCGATACCCGCGAGGTCGCTCCGGGGATCCATTGGATCCGGATGGCGCTGCCGTTCCAGCTCAACCACGTCAATCTGTGGCTCCTCGAGGACGACGGCGGCTGGACCGTGGTCGATACCGGCTACAACACCGAGGATACGCGCGCGCACTGGAAGCGCGCGATCGAGCGCATCGTCGGCCGGCAGTCGATCCGGCGGACCATCGTCACCCATTTCCATCCCGACCATCTCGGCCTCGCCGGCTGGTTCGCCGAGGAATACGGCACGCAGCTCTGGATCACCTATGCCGAGTACCTCCAGGCCCATCTCGGCACCGTCGATTCGGTGACGCATGACTTCAACCGGTGGGCGGCATTCTTCGTCGAGAACGGTCTCTCCGAGGATCGCGCCGCCGCCTACCGCGCGAACAAGAGCCATCTCGGCGACATCATGACACCGGTGCCGGCGCGGCTCCGGCGCCTGCACGACCGCGAGACATTCACCATCAACGGTCGCGAATGGCAGGTCATCACGGGCGGCGGACACTCGCCGGAGCATGCCGCGCTCTATTGCCCGGCGCTCCGCGTCGTCATCTCGGGCGACCAGGTGCTGCCGCGGATCACGACCAATGTCAGTCTCTGGTATATCGAGCCGGAGGGCGATCCGTTGCGGGCCTATCTCCGGAGCTTCGACAAGTTCTATCCCCTGCCCGACGACGTGCTCGTGCTGCCGTCGCACGACAAGCCGTTCTATGGCCTCCGCAACCGCCTGGACGCGTTGATCGCGCACCACGACCAGCGCTGCGAGGCGGCCGAGAAGGCCTGCGCCGATGCGAAGACCGCGGTCGACATCATCCCGGTCCTGTTCAACCGCATGCTCGACGACCACCAGCTCGGCTTCGCCATGGGCGAATCGCTCGCCCATCTCAACTATCTCGTCGGCGACGGCCGGCTCGAGCGGGTCCGCGACCGATCCAACATCATCCGCTATCAGCGGATCGCCTGATCCACCGGCATCGAGGGACGCGCGTCGACCGATGACGTACACGCTTGGCATGAAGGGGGTCTTCGAGATCACGGTCGCGACCGAGCACACCGCGCACGCGCAGGGCAATCCGGGCGTCCACGTCCTGTCGACGCCGTCACTCACCCTGTTCTGCGAGATGGCGGCCCATGACGCGATCTACCGCCAGTATCCCGACGCTGTCTCGACGGTCGGCATCCACAACGACTTCTGGCACATGGCGGCGACCGCGGTCGGCGAGCGGGTGCGGGTCCACGCCGAGCTCGTCGAGATCGACCGCAAGCGCCTCGTCTTCCGCATCGAGGGTTTCGACGAGCGCGCGCAGATCGTGCGCGGCACGCACGAGCGCTTCGTGGTCGACCTGCCGAGCTTCCTCGCGAGGCTCCCGAAGCCGAAGCTCTAGCCGGTACCCGCCTGCCGCCGCGCGCGTTCCTCCTCGCGGAGCGTCCGCCGGTCGATCTTCATCAGCGTCGTGCGCGGCAGCGTCGCGACGAACGCGATCTCGTCCGGAACCTTGTAGCCGCCGATCGCCCGCACCTTCGCCTTGAGCGCATCGGCGAGCGCGGCCGAGGCGGCCTGACCCGGCCGCAGGACGACGAAGGCCTTGGGCCGGGTGAGCCCGTCTTGGTCCTCGTACGAGACCACGGCCGCCTCGAGCACCGCCGCGTGCTCGGTGATCGCCGCTTCGACCTCGATCGGCGAGACCCAGAGGCCCTTCACCTTGAAGACGTCGTCCGAGCGGCCGGCGAACCAGAAGAAGCCGTCCGCGTCGAAGGAAAGCGTATCGCCGGTCCGGGTCCACGCGCCGACGAAGGTCGCCTTGGTGCGGTCGTACTTGCGCCAGTAGAAGAAGCAGGACGTGACGCTCTTGATCCACGCCTCGCCCTCGCGGCCGGGCTCGGCGATGTCGTTGCCGTCCGGATCGACGAGGCGCACCTCGCAGCCGAAGACGGGCTTGCCGAGGCTGCCGCGCCTGAACTCGCGCGGACGGTTGGCGATCCACTCGTATGTGATCTCGGACGAGCCGATCGAATCGAGCAGCTCGACGCCGAAGATGGCGTGGAACTTCTCGAAGATCTCGGGCGGCATCTTCTCGGACGCGGTGATGACGAGCCCGCACGCGGAGAAATCGGGCTTCCGGCCCGTCTCCTCGACATGCAGCATCATGGTCTTGACGATCGTCGGCACGGTGACGAGCTTGGTCGCGCGATGCCGCTCGACGAGGCCGATCACGTTCTCGGGCGTCGGCGGCAGACGGCTGATCAATCCGGTCGCGCCCCAGAACAAGGGGATCAGCACGCCCGGCCACAGCCCGTGCGTGAAATACTTCTTGGAGGTCGCGTGCACGATATCGCTCGCGACATATTCCCAGAACGCGCCGTGGCGCGCCGGTACGATATAGAAGTCGTGCGCGAGATGGGTGATGCCCTTCGCGGTGCCGGTCGTGCCGCCGGAATAGAACATGTAGGCGACGTCGTTGCGATGGCGCTGAAGCGGCGTGAAGTGCGCGGGCTTTCCGGCGACGAGTGCCTCGGCCGTGACCACGCGGACGCGGGCCGGCAGCGCCGGCGCGCCGGCGCCGCGGACGACGACGCGCTCGAGCGTCGCCGGCAGGTCGTCGGCGATCTCGGCGAGCTTCGCGACCTGCTCGGCATCGATGTAGAGCCCGCGCGCGGCGGTATCCTCGAGGAAGTAGCGCAGCATCGGCGCCTTGTACTGGTCGGAGATCACGACCGGGACGATCCCGGTCCGGATCGCGCCGAGCCAGACGGCGGCGAACTCGATGCAGTCGGTGCCGAACAGGAGGAGCCGGTTCTCCGGCGCGAGGCCGAGGTCGACGAGCCCCCGCGCCGCGCGGCAGACCGCCTCGTGGAGCGCGCGATAGGAATGGCGCGCGTCATCGACGATCAGCGCGGTCTTGTCGGCCACGGGCGTCCCGAGATGCTTGTCGAGAAGGACGCTGGTGGGGCTGAACGTCTCCGGCACCTCCGGGTCGCGCCAGGCGCGCCAGTCGGGGCCGTAGATCCGCTCGCCGATCGGGGCCGCTCCGCTCACCTTCGTCTCCTTCGTTGCCGGCGCGCGTTTTTATCGGCAGAAGCGCCGGTGGACAAGGCTAGCGGCCGTTGAAGCGCGGGCTCCGCTTCTCGCGGAGCGCGTTCACGCCTTCCTGGTGGTCGGCGGTGAGGTTCGACTTGAACTCGAGGGCGAGCGAGAGATCGAGGTTCTCGGTGACGATCCGCCGGAGCGGCGCATTGATCGCGCGCTTGGTCCACTGGATGGCACGGATCGCGCCCGCCGCGAGCTGATCGGCGAAGGCATCGACCCGCGCATCGAGCTCGGCCGCCGGGACGCAGTGGTTGATGAGCCCGATCGCCGCCGCCTTCTCCGCCGTGAGGAGCTCGCCCGTATAGAGGAACTCGCGGGCGCGAGCATAGCCGACGAGAAACGGCCACAGCGCCGAGCCGCCGTCGCCCGCGGTGAAGCCGACCTTGACGTGCGGATCGCCGATCACGGCGCGGTCGGCCGCGAACACGACGTCGCAGGCGAGCGCGATCGTCGCGCCGAGCCCGGCGGCGGCGCCGTTGAGCTTGGCGATCACCGGCTGGCGGCAATCGAGGATGGAAAGGACGATGTTCTTTGCCTCGTCGGCGGTCTTCTCCCAGGACCACGGGTCGTCGATCATGCCCTGGAGCCAGTCGACATCGCCGCCGGCCGAGAAGGCGCGCCCGGCGCCGGTGAGGATCACGACCTCCGCCTCGCCGTCGCGGCTCACCTCGCCGAAGAGCCGCGACAGCTCCTCGTGCATCGCGCCGTCGATCGCGTTGAAACGGTCGGGGCGGTTCAACGTGAGCGTCAGGACGCGCCCGCGGCGCGCGGCGAGGATGGTGCGGTAGAGGCCGTAATCCATCGGATCAATCGAGCCAGGTGGTGAAGTCGTCGACCGCGAGACGGTCGGGCTGGAAGGCGTTGACCGGCGCGTCGGGATCGGCCCAGCCGAGCGACATGCCGCCGATCAGCTTGAAATCGGGGCCGACCCCGAACAGCCGATGCGCGACATGCGGATAGGCGCCGAGCGCGCCCTGCGCGATCGTGGCGAGCCCGAAGCCGCGCGCGGCGAGCGCGAGCGAATGAATGAACATGCCGTAGTCCATCCACGAGCCGTGCTCGAGGTCAGAGGCGATCCAGAACAGCATCGCGGCGGGTGCGTCGAAGAAGGCATAGTTGCGCGCGAACGCCGCCGATCGCGCGGCCGTGTCCTCGCACGCGATCCCCATCGCGCCGTAGAGGCCGAACCCGCAGGCGCGCCGACGCGCGAGGAAGGGCTCGCGCCAGACCGGCGCATAATAGTGGTACTCCATCTCGCGCGGCTCCTTGTTGCGCATCGCCGCGAACAGCGCCTCGCTGAGCCGCGCCTGGCTCGCGCCGGTCAGCACGTGGATCTTCCACGGCTGGATGTTGGAGCCCGACGGTGCCCAGCGCGCGACCTCGAGGAGCCGGCGAAGGAGCGGCGCCGGCACCGGATCGGGCAGGAACGCGCGCACCGAGCGCCGCGACAGGATCGCCTCCTCGACATGACAGTCGCGGCGTTCGACGCCGGGATCGGTCAGGTCCCCGAGCCGTTTCTTGGCCGCTATGTCGGCGGGCAACGGCCCGCGCCTTGTTCCGGTCCTGTCCACCCGCGCCCTCACGATCCCCGCAATGCCGCGCCGTCGACGCGACGCGGCAGCTCCATTCGCACGATCTCGCGCTTCAGCACCTTGCCGAACGGGCTCCGCGGCAGGACGTCGAGGAAGGCGATTTCCTTCGGCACCTTGTAGCCCGCGAGCCGGCCGCGGCAGAGGGCGAGAACCTCGCGCGCGAGCGCGAGATCGTCGGCCGCATTGGGCTGCTTGACCAGGACCGCGACCACGCGCTCACCCCAGCGGTCGTCATGCCGGCCGACGACGGCGCATTCCTTGACGCCGGGATGATCGAGGAGGACGGTCTCGACCTCGACCGAGGCGACGTTTTCGCCGCCCGTGATGATGATGTCCTTGGCGCGGTCGACGATCGTGACGCGCCCGTCGTCGTCCATGAAGCCGACATCGCCCGTCCACATCCACGCGAGCCCTTCCGGATCGGCCGGATCGACGCGGAAGGTGTGCGCGGTGTTGGCGGCATCGTTGTTGTAATAGAGGCTCATCGCCATCGTGCGCCCGAGGATGTGGCCGACCGTGTTGCGCGGCACCGGGCGGCCCGCCTCGTCGACGATCCGGATGCGCGAGACGAGTGCCGGCTCGCCGACCGAGGCCGGCATGGACAGGAACTCGCCCGTCCCTTGCATCGACATCGAGAAGGTCTCGGTCATGCCGTAGCCGGCGATGATGCGGGCCGCGGGGAAGATCGACTGGATGATGCGGCGCTGCGGCTCGGGCGTCGGTGCCGAGGCGATGCACATCGCGCGGAGCTCGGGGATCGGTCGGCCGTCCCAGGCGGCACGCAGCGGTTCGATCATCGCCGGCACGATCAAGAGATAGCCGACGCGCTCGGTGCGGACCGCCTCGAGCACGAAGCGCGGGTTGAAGGTGGCGGTCGGCGGCATGACCACGCGCCCGCCCTGCCACAAGACCGGGAGCACGCCCCAACCGAGGCCCGCCGCGTGATAGGTCGGCGCGAGGCAGAGCGTCGTGTCGCCGCGCGCGACCTCCATGTTGACGATGACGCCGAGCGTGTCGAGGAGGCAGCCGCCATGGCTCCACACCGCGGCCTTCGGGCCGCCCGTCGTTCCGCCCGTCATCGCCATCATATAGGCGTCCTCCCACGCCGCGCGCGGCGGCAGCGGATCGGGGCGCTCGGCGTCGAGGAGCGTCTCATAGTCGAGATCGCCCGGCGCCGCCTTGCCGCCGCGGATGATGCGGGTGCGCAGCGCGGCGCCGTCGGCGAGGCCGGCGAGCGCCTCGTTCGCGATGAAGACCGCGACCTCCTGGCGGTTCAGATAGTCGCGCGCCTCGGCGGGGGCGAGCCGGTTGTTGAGCGGCACGGCGACGGCACCGGCCATGCAGCAGGCGAACAACGCCTCGAGCGAGGCGTGCTCGTTGAGGAAGGCGTAGGCGACGGGCTCGCCCTTGGCGACGCCGCGGGCGATCAGCGCGCGCGCGAGCCGGCTCGCGCGTGCCTCGAGCCCGCGATAGGTGAGCGTGGTGCCCGACAGCCGGTCGTCGATCGCGATGCGGTTGGGGTGGAGCTCCGCCGAGCGGCGGAGGATGAAGTCGATGCCGGCCTGCCGCCGTTCGGGATTGGGCACGAGCACCATGGACGTCGCCTCTCGCTCAAGGACGCACGATGCGCCCCACCGCGATCAGTCGCCGCTATCGTGCGCGGTCGGCGGCAGGGCGCCCCGCCATTTAACCCAATTGAAGCAGGTCTTGCACCCGTTGCAGCGGAACATGACCTCGGACACCGAGCCGCCGAACAGCGACTGCACGGTGAGGTCCTCCGACCCGCAATACGGGCAGGCGACGCCGGCGAAGTCCTTGTCGCCGGCGAAGATGCGTGAATGCGGGGCGGCGCGTGTCCTCAAAAGGCGAGTTCCTGATCCTTGAAGCGCACGACCTCCCACAGCCCGGCCGGGATCGGCCCGTGGCGGCGCGCATCGGGCCGCCATGACGTCTCGAAGCTCGCCGGCCTTGCGGTCGGCAGCGGCGCGCCGACCAGCGACGCGGCCTTGCCGATCTCCCTCAGGAAGGCCTCGCGGATCTTGCCGATCGGCATGTCGCGTTGGCCGGCCGTGTGCAGCGGATCGGCCGCCTCCGCCGGGCCGAACCAGCGGAGCGCGAACGGCAGCCGCTTCTCGACCATGCGGAGGAACGTCGCGCGCTCGGCCGCGCCTTCGCCGATGATGCGCATCCAGCCGTCGGTGTACTTGAGATGAAAATAGCTCTCCTGCCCGACCTTCTTGGCGAGGCCGGCGAGCTGGCGGTCGGGATTGTGCAGAAAGCCCGACAAGAGCATCCAGCTCGCGAGCTCGCCGAGCCAGACGGCGGCGAGGAAGTCCTCCCAGCCCACCGGCGCCTCGTCTAGAAGCTCCATCGAGCGGATCGCGCCGGCGTCGCGGCCGCGCTCGAGCGCGCCGAAGTCATGGCCGAAATTGGTGAGGTACCGGTAGATGGCGCGCGTCTGGCCGAAGGAGGCCGTGCACATCCCAAGGAGCGTCGCGAAATCGGGCAGCGAGCGCCCGTTCATGACGCACTCGGTGTACCAGTTGCCGAGCACCAGCTTGGTGTCGGCGACGGCGAGGAGGTCGTCCTGCAGCAGGGAGGCGACGGCCGGGGCGAGATCGGATGTCGTTGCGGTGGTCATGTCAGTTCATCTTGATCTTGGCGGACTTGCCGTGCTCGGTCACGGTGACGATGGCGTCGGTCGGCACCACGCACATCTCCTTCCAGGCGTGCTGGTCGTAGACGAACCAGGCGCGCACCTGGGCGAGATCGTCGTTGGGCGCCTCGACGCTCCCGACATGGGTGAGGGGATCGGCGGAGCTCTTGCGCGCGAACACCTCGTAGTAGCGGGGCGTCGTGCCGCCGCGCTCGCGCTTGCGGTCGAATCTCTTCTCGTTCTCGGTCATCGATGGTGGACCTTTCAGACCTGGATTCCGTTCGCGCGCATGAGGTCGCGCACGTCGGGATCGATCATGTCGCGCGACCAAGTGAGGTGCCAGCCCTCGCGCACCACCACGTCGGCGACGCCGGGCAGCGCCATGACCGCATCGCGCACCTTCGCGTGCAGCATGGCGACGCCCGGGCAGCCGAGACAGGGGATGCAGAGCTGCACCTCGACCACACCGTCGTCCGCGATCTCGATCTCGCGCAGCATGCCCATGCGCCGGAGGCTCACGGGCACATGCGGATCGTTGACCGCCTCGAGGGCGGTCATGATCGCGTCCCTGGTGGGCGGCGCCATGGCTACCAGAGTTCCTTGCCCCACACCTCGAGCTGGAGGCGCCGGATCGCCGGCACCTTGAAGACGCTGCCGCGCTTCCAGATCGCGAACTGCTCCTCCCAGGTGATGCGGCGGTCGAAGTGCCAAACCCGCTTCTCCTCGTCGAGATAGACGGGCGGCTCGTAGTCGAGGCGGAACTTGCCGGTCTCCTCGTCGAAGCGCGCCGGGATGCGGATGCCGAGCTCCTCGCAGAACGGAACGACCTGCGTCAGCCACTTCTGGCGCATCTCATCGTTGGAGGCGCCGCGAATCTTGTAGGCGAGCTGGTCGGTGCGCTTCTTCATGCTGTCGGGCACGCCGAACCACGCCGCGGCGAGCGGGAAGTAGAAGTCGAACGCCTCCTGCACGCGCTGGCGGCTCGCCGGCGACTGGTTCCAGAAGAACCGCGTCCAGCGCTCGCCGTGGCCGACGTGGAACGTCTCCTCGAAGTTCACCTTGCGCAGCGAGCGCGCATAGGGCCCGAACGAGCAATTGTCCTCGAGATCGGTCGTGGTGATGTAGCCGGCGCGGTCGCCGATGCACATCGACACCACGGTCTCGATGTAGTCGCGGTGCGGGAACTCGAGGAGCTGGAAGGTGCGGAACTCCGCCGCCTCGCGCTCGAACAGGAACTGGTGGGTGTCGTAGCCGAAATCCTCGAGCAGCCGGTACATCACCTGGGCGTGGCCGAGCTCGTCCTGGCACGCCGAGGCGACCGCGATCTTCGCCTCGAGATTGGGCGAGTTCTTGATCGCCGGCGAATAGTCGGGGAGCGTCATCACCTCAAGGTCGGCGGCGATGTGCATGGTGTTGACGAGCACGTCGCGATAGCGCGGCGTCATCTCGGTCTCGTCCTCGAGCTTGAAGCCCGCCTTGATCCGCTCCTGCAGCGCGAGCTCGCGCGGGTCATCCTGCTTCAGCCTGGTCGCCATGGTTCTTCCTCGCTCTCCTGAACGCGCCCCTGTCGGGTAATGTGGAATGGTCTCAACGCGCGGCAACGCCGTCGAGCACGATGAGCCGCATCGCGCGCACGAGGTCGGGACCGTCGAGCTCGCGCCGGCGGCGATACCACTCGACGAAGCAGCCCTGGTTCACCGCCATGACGAGCGCCACCATCTCGCGCGTACCGAGGTCGCGGCGGAAGCTGCCCTGGCGCTTGCCCTTGTCGATGATCTCGCCGAGCATCGCGTACATGCGGCCCATCAGTCCGGCGAGCCGTGTCTCGACCTTGTCGCCGGAGCCCTGAAACTCGGTCGACATCAGGATCGCGAGCAGCATCAGTTCGGCCCGGTCGGCGCCGGTCATCGACTGCGCATGCATGAAGGCGACGAGCTGGTCGCGGCCACGCCCGCCGGCGGCCGCGACGGCCTGCGCGGTCGGCTCGACCGAGAGCGTCTCGACCCGGTCGAGGAGGTCCATCAGGACCTTGGCCTTGCTCTTGAAATAGAAGTAGACGGCGCCCTTGGTGAGGCCCGCCTTGGCGGCGATCTCGTCGATCGTTGTCGCGTGGTAGCCGCGCGTGACGAAAAGGGCGAGTGCCGCGGCGAGGAGCGCCTCGATCGACTGGGCGCGCTGCTCTGGCTTGGTCTGAGCTGGCTTGGTGTGTGCCGCCTTGGTCTGAGCTGGTTTGGTCAGAGCTGCATGGACTTGAGCCGCCTGGGCCTGAGCCGCCTGGGCCTGAGCCCCGTTGCCGCGGCCGGCGCGCATCGCGGTCGCGCGCGCACCGGACCGGGCGCGCCGCCGTCCGCTGGTGCCGCTCTCGTGCAGGCCGGCTGTCGCCACCCGGGCTCCCCTCGCATTCACATACCGGGTGGATAGTATGTTGCCGCGCTGGATAAATCAAGACCAGCGGGCCGGCGCTGGGCCGGCCCGCCCTGCCCCGTCCTACCGACGTCCCGTCCTACCGACGCGCTTTCGCCGCGGTCGCGATCATGAGGTCATAGAACTGCTTGACCGCCGGCGTCTCGGCCGCCACCTCGGCGCCGATATTGGCCATGCGGCGCTCGAACTCCTTCTGCTCGTTCGGCGACAGCCTGTAGATCTCGCCGCCGCCCTGCACCCAGGTGTCGTACATCCCGGCCTTGAGCTTCTTGCCGAACTCCTGGACCCCAGGCTCGATCTCCTTGCCGATGTCGAGCATCATCTTCTGGAGGTCGGCCGGGACCCTGTCGAACCACGCCTTGCTCGCCATCACGAGCGTCGGGATGAAGCCCTCATGCGTGACGATGAGATGCTTCGCGGCGGCCTGGTACTTGAACGGCACCCAGACCGAGATCGCCGAGCGCGCGCCGTCGACGGTGCCCTGCGACAGGGCAGTCATCACCTCGCTGAGGTCCATGGCGGCCGGGCTGGCGCCGAGCTCCTCCATGATCCGCCGCTCGATCTTGGACGCGAGCACGCGGATCTTCTTGCCCTTGAAATCGGCGAGCGTCTTGATCGGCGTCCGCGACACGTACGAGATCTGCGACGTCATGATGATGCCGATGCCCTTGACGCCCTTGGCCTCGCCGAGCAACAGCAGCCGATCGCGCATATCGGGGTGCGTGACGGTCCGGAACGCGTGGTCGATATCGTCGAACCAGCCGGGCGAATCGAACACCTGGAAGCGCTGGTCGAGGCCGATCATGAAGCCCGGCGGTCCGGCCCAGACCTCCTGCGTGCCGAGCTGGATGCCCTCGATCTGGCGCGGGATCGAGCCGAGCTGGTTGGCCGGGAAGATCTCGGCCTTGAAGCGGCCGGCGCTCCGGGTCTCCATGAGATCCTTGAAGCGCTTCAACCACTCGTGCTGGTCCTCGTTGATCGTCGCGGTGCCCAACTTGGCCGTGATCGTCTGCGCCACGGCCGGCGACAGGCCGGCTCCCAACGCGACCATGAGCGCGCCGGCGACAAGTCGCGCGGGCGCGAATGCGCGGAACATCGATCCCATTCGCAGCTCCCTCCCTTGATGCGCGCCGGACGGTCTCCCTAGGACGGCGGCCCGTTGTGACCGGCCATCATCGCGCATCGTGGCACAGCGCGACAAGACACAATCGATCGCGACCGCCGCAACGCGAAAGGGCGCCGGATGTCCCGGCGCCCCCTCGAGAACCCCGCCGACACGCCTAGTTGCGGACGCGCCCGGCGATCGCAACCATCTGGTCGTAGATCTCCTTCACCTGCGGATTCTCCGCCGCGACCTCGGCGCCGATCCGGTTGACGCGGCGGATGTACTCGGCCTGGTCGGCCGCCGAGAGCTTGATCAGCTCGCCGCCGTTCTCGACCCAGGTCTTGTACATGTCCTCCTTGATCTTCTTGCCGAAGTCGTGGATTTCGGGCTCGAGCCCCTTGCCTTCGGCGAGCACGAGGCTCTGGAGGTCGGCCGGCAGCTTGTCGAACCACGCCTTGTTCATCATCAGGACCGCGGGCAGCATCGCCTCGTGGGTCTGGACGAGATGTTTCGCGACCGACCAGTACTTGAACGGCACGAAGACGCTGACGACCGTGCGCGTGCCGTCGATGGCGCCCTGGCTCAGCGACGGCAGCACCTCGCTGAGATCCATCGACACTGGGCTCATCTGGAACTCCTCGGTGATGCGCCGCTCGATGCGTGCCGCGAGGACGCGCACCTTCATGCCGCGGAAATCGGCGAGCGTACGGACCGGGCGACGAAACAGATAGGCCTGCTGCGAGGTGATGAAGAGCGCGACGCCCTTGAGACCCTTGGCCTCCCCGAGGCCGAGGAACCGCTCGCGGATCTCGGGGTGGGTCATCGTGCGGTAGGCATGGTCCTGGCTATCGAACACGCCGGGGAAGTCGAACACCTGGAAACGCTGGTCGAGGCCCACCAGGAAGCCGGGCGGCCCGATCCAGGCCTCCTGCGTCCCGAGTTGCGTGCCTTCGACCTGGCGCGGGATGGACCCGAGCTGGTTGGCGGGAAAGAGGTCGATCTTGAAGCGGCCATTGGACTTCGCTTCGAGCCGGTCCTTGAGGCGCTTCAGGAGCTCGTGCTGATCCTCGTTGACGGTCGCCGTGCCGAACTTGGCCGCGACCGTCTGCCCGGACGCAACACCCGCGGTGCCCATCGACAGGGCCGCCGCCAACGGCACCCACGCGAAGCGCGCGAGCCCAGTCCACCCTGATCCCAGCATCATCGCTATTCCCCATCGATTGTACTTGTTCGATCGCCTCGTTCCGAAGCGATCGCTCTTGATTATTAGCCCGCGACGGTGCCGCGGTATAGCCGGACGGCGAGAGGCCATCGGCCAATCCGTCGCATTTGGCGCGCCCGTCGCGCCGGTCGCGCCCGTCGCTAGGTCGTGCCCCAGACCTCACGCGCGATGTCGACGACGAGGCGGAGCTTCGCGATCTCGTCCGCCTCGGTGAGCTCGTTGCCCTCGACCGTCGAGGCGAAGCCGCATTGCGGGCTGATCGCGAGCTGGTCGAGGGGGACGAACCTGGCCGCCTCCTCGATGCGGCGGAGGAGATAGTCGCGCGTCTCGAGCACCGGGGTCTTGGTGGTGACAAGCCCGAGCACGACACGCTTGCCCTTGGGCACGAGGCGGAGCGGCGCGAAGTCGCCGGCGCGCGCGGAATCGAACTCGAGAAAATAGCCGTCGACCGCGAGCGTGCCGAACAGGGCCTCGGCGACCGGCTCGTAGCCGCCCTCGGCCGCCCAGGTCGATCGGTAGTTACCGCGACAGATATGGGTGCAGACGGTCATGCCGGCGGGCCGGGCGCGGATCGCTTCGTTCAGGATCCGGGCGTAGAGAAACGGCAGCTGATCGACGTCCTCGCCGCGCTCGCGCGCGGCCGCGCGCATCCGGGTGTCGCACAGAAAGGCGAGATTGGTTTCGTCTATCTGGAGATAGGTGCAGCCGAGACGGCCGAGCGCGGCGATCTCGTCTGCGTAGAGGCGCGCGAGATCGGCATAGAAATCGTCGAGGTCGGGATAGGCGGCGGCATCGATCCCTTTCCGGCCGCCGCGGAAATGCAGCATCGTCGGCGACGGAATGCACTGCTTCGCGGTGCGCCCGGTGACCGATTTGAGGAATCGGAACCGCTCGGTCTCGATCCCCGCCTTGCGGCCGAGCTTGCCGACCACCTTGAAGACCGGCGGGCTGAAGTCGATGTCGCCGCTCTCGCGGTGGAACTTGATCGAGAGCCCGCCAGTCACCGCGACGCCCTCGATTTTCTCGAGGAAGTCGGTGTGCCACTGGGTGCGGCGATATTCGCCGTCGGTGATGCTCCGGAGCCCGAGATCCTCCTGGCGCTTCACCGCCGCGCGAATGCAGCGATCCTCGACCGCGCTGAGCGCGGCGCGGTCGATCCGCCCCGCCGCGAAGTCGGCCCGCGCGGTGAGGAGCTCCTTGGGACGAAGGAGGCTGCCG
Source organism: Alphaproteobacteria bacterium (assembly GCA_016869145.1). Taxonomy (GTDB): domain Bacteria; phylum Pseudomonadota; class Alphaproteobacteria; order MPNO01; family VGEU01; genus VGEU01. The sequence goes on from VGEU01000027.1 coordinate 27,534, forward strand.
ACGTGGTCGGCGCGGAACGGCGGACGGTCTCCTCCGGACATCGGCGCATCCTTCTCCTATTGCGCGGCGACCGCCTCTTCCGGCGGCTCGTACTCGCGATCGGAGAGCGGACGCAGCGCCGGGATGACCTCGCGCGCGAAGAGCTCCGTGCTGCGCCGCGTGAGGTCCGCCGGCAGCGTGCCGATCTGGAGCATCGCGAGGAGATGGCCGAGCCCGGTCTGGCGATGATAGCCGGTGAGCTTCTTGATCACCGTCGCCGGGCTGCCGACGACGATGACCTCGTCGTCCATCAGCGAATCGATCGTCTGCGTCTTGCCGAGGCCGGATTTATGCTGGCGCACCGCCTTGAGCGAGCGCATCGACAGATAGCCGGGCGGCATAAGCCGTTCGAGCGGGTTGCGGATCAGCTTGTTGAAGAAGGTCTCGACATGGGGCGCGATCTCGCGCTTGGCTTGCTCGTCGGTCGCCGCGACATAGATCGGCGCCGCCCAGCCGACCTGCCCGCCGGTCGGGCTGTAGCCATAGGATTCGCACTGGCGGCGATAGGCATTGAGATAGCGCGACACCGCCTTGAACGGGCTGTAGGTCTGCAGATAGGTGTATTTGCGGCTCGGGTGCGCCGCCCACTCGATCGTCTCCATCGAGCCGAGGGACGGGCACCAGATCGGCGGATGCGGCTTCTGATAGGGCCGCGGCCACACGTTCACGTATTCGAAGTGGTAGTGCTTGCCCTCGAAGGCGAACGGGCCGGGCTCGGTCCATGACCGGACGACGAGATCGTGCGCCTCGTGGAAGCGCTCGAGCGATGTGGTCGGGTTCACGCCCATGGTGAAGAACTCGCAGCCGATGCCGCGCACCATGCCCGAGACGAGACGCCCGCCGGTGATGCAGTCGAGCATCGCGTGCTCCTCGGCGAGCGTCAGCGGATGCTCACGCAGGTTGAACGCGCTGCCGAGGATCGCGATCCGGACCCACTTGGTGCGCCGCGCGAGCGCCGCCGCGGGCACGATCGGCGACGGCATCAGGCCGTAGGCGTTCTGGTGATGCTCGTTGACGCACACGCCGTCGAAGCCGAGCTCCTCGGCATACTCGAGCTCGTCGAGGAAGCGGTTATAGACCTCGAAGCCCTTCACGGGGTCGAAGTTGGAATTGGGGAAGTCGACCCAGACCGATTTGTATTTCGCTGCCTCGGCGAGATCGAGATGGGTATAGGGCATCAGATGGAAGAAATGGAACTGCATGGCGCGCTCCCTCTCGGCTCGATCCCCACCCACTATAGCGCCCCCCACTATAGTTCCACGCGCGAAAGGCGACCAAGGAAAGGCCTAGGGTCTGCGCGGCCGGAGCGCGCGACGGATCACATAGACGAGAAAAAGCGGCGCGCCGATCCCGGCCGCCAGGATGAACGGCTCGAGCAGCCCCGCCCAGGCGACCGGCCCGAGGATGTACATCGTGTCCTCGGTCTCGAACCCGGCCCGGATCGGCTGCTTGACCGCGGCGCGCCCCTGGGTCAGCTCGACCAAGAGGCGAACACCGAAGATGGTCGCCACCGCGACGCCGGCGAGGATGCCGAGCGGGATCGCCCAGCCGCCGAGCGCGGCCGCGCCTAGCCCGATCCCGATGCCGACGAAGTTCGAGACATAGTTCGCGAGCGAGACGGCGTGATCGAAATAATGGCCGAAGCGGCTCGTGCGTCCGGTGAGCCGCGCGAGCTCGCCGTCCCAGTGGTCGATCCAGATCGCGAGCATGAACAGCGCGCCCGCCCAGTGCGTCAGATGCGGCACGCCCTGGGCGAACAGCCACGCCGCGGTCAGCCCGACCGCGAGCCCGACGCAGGTCAGCATGTTGGGCGTAACCGGGGTATGCCGGAGCGGGCGGACGACACGGCGTGCAATGCGCTGGTCGATCGGGATCGGCGGCGGGTTGAGGGGGGCGGCGGGCTCGGCCATGACGGCGCGGATTTGACCACTCCGTCGCGCCGACTACAAGCGAGGGTGCCGCGCCTCCTGCCTTGAGAGCGCGATCGGTGCGCCCTAGGTTGTGGATCGGATGGACACGCTCCAGACGCTCCTGGCCGGGCTCCGCGCCCATGGCGACCGCATCGCGCTCCACGCCTTCACGGCGGCGGGCGAGGAGCGGCTGAGCTATGCGGTGCTCTGCGACCAGGCCGAGCGCGTGGCGGCGGGCCTCGCCGGCGGGCTCGGGCTCAAGGCGGGCGACCGCGCCGCGATCGCCGCCGCCAACCGGCCGTCCTGGGTGGTGGTGCGGTTCGCGATGATCGCGGCCGGGGTGACCGCGGTGCCGCTCGACGACATGAGCGGGCCCGAGGACATCGCGCGCGCGCTCGACAACAGCGGCGCGACGGTCCTGTTCACGACGCGCGAGATGCTCTCGCGCCTCGCTCCGTTGCGGGCGCGTGCCGGGCTCCGGCTCATCGTCCTCGACGACGAGGATGCGGACGCGGTGCCGTCGTGGCGGAGCCTCGTCGCGGAGACGACGCGGCCGCAGCCGGTCTCGCGGCCCGAGGATATCGCGGCGCTCATCTACACCTCGGGCACCACCGGGGTCGCCAAGGGCGTGCCGCTCACCCACGCCAACATCCTCGCCAATGTGCGCTCGATGGCATCGGGCGGTTTCGCCGGAACGGGCGACCGTGTGCTCCTGCCGCTGCCGCTTCATCACGCCTTTCCGTTCATCGTCGGCCTCGTGCTGCCGTTCGTCCTCGGCGCGACGGTGTTGATGCCGGCGAGCGTCGCCGGCCCCGACATCGCGCGCGCGCTCAAGGACGGGCGTGCGACCGTGATGGTCGGCGTGCCGCGGCTCTACGAGGCTTTCGCCGCCGCGATCCGCGCGCGCCTCGCCACGAGCGGCGGGGGCGGCCGTCTGTTCGCGCGGCTCCTCGCGCTCTCGATCGCGCTCCGTCGTCGGTTCGGCTGGCGCGTCGGGCACGCCCTCCTCGCGCCGGTACGCAACCGCGTCGCGCCCGATCTTCGCCTGATGGGATGCGGCGGCGCGAAGCTCGACGAGGCGGTCGCCTGGACGCTCGAAGGCCTCGGCTTCGAGGTGCTGACCGGCTACGGCCTGGTCGAGACCGCCTCGGTGAGCACCTACAACCGCCGCGGCCACGGGCGCATCGGTACCGAGGGCCTGCCGGGCGACGGCGTGGAGCTCCGCATCGCCGAGCCCGACGAGACCGGCGTCGGCGAGATCCAGATCCGCGGCCCGCATGTCTTCGCGGGCTATCACGACGATGCGCGCACCACGGCCGAGGTGTTCACTGCCGACGGTTGGTTCCGTTCCGGCGATCTCGGCCGGCTCGATGCCGGCTCCGTCGTCGTCGTCGGGCGCCGCAAGGAGGTGATCGTGCTTCCCGGCGGCAAGAACATCGGTCCCGAGGAAGTCGAGACCGCGCTGACCGCAAGCCCCTATGTCCAGGAGGCGGGCGTCCTCGAGAAGGATGGCGCGCTCGTCGCGCTGATCGTGCCCAACATGGCAGCGCTCCAGGCCTCCGAGACCGCGCGAATTGACCAGCTCCTTCGCGTCGCGGTGACCGAGAGCGTCGCCGGGCTCGCGCCCTATAAGCGCGTCTCGGGCTTCCGCATCCTGCGCGATCCGCTGCCCAAGACGCGGCTCGGCAAGATCCGGCGCTTCGCGCTCCCCGCGCTCTACGCGGCGGCGGAAACGGCCGGGCGCACCGACCGCGCGCCGACCGAGGACGAGGCCCGACGGCTCGCGAGCGCGGAGGGCCGGCGCGTGATGGCGATCCTCGCGCGCCGTCATCCGGCCGAACCCATCACGCTCGACACCAGCCCGCAGCTCGACCTCGGCATCGACTCGCTCGCCTGGATCGAGCTCGCCGCCGAGATCGAGTCCGAGACCACGGTGGCGCTCGACGAGACGGTGCTGTCGCGCATCGTGACGGTGGGCGATCTCCTCCGCGAGGTGAGCGAGCGCGCGGCGACGACGGCGCCGGCGCCCGAGGCCCTGCCGCCATTCGCTCCGCTTCCGGCGACCGGGGCCGCGCGCGCGGCGGGGTTTCTGCTCCACGCCGGCGTGCGCCTGGCGATGCGGCTCCTGTTCCGGCTCCGCGCCGAGGGCGCGCCACCGGTCCACAGCGGCCCCCTCCTCCTCGTCGCCAATCACGCGAGCGATCTCGATCCGTTCGCGATCAGCGCGGCCATGCCGTGGCATTCGGCGCGGCGCTGCTGGTGGGGTGCGGAGGTGACGCGGATGTTCACGACCCGGCCACGCCGCTTCCTCGCCCGCGCGGCCCAGGTGTTCCCGGTCGACGACCGGCGGCCGACGGCGAGCCTCGCCCACGCCGAGGCGGTCCTGAAGAGCGGCCAGACGCTGGTCTGGTTCCCCGAATCGTGGCGTTCGCCCGACGGCAGCCTGCAGGAATTCCTGCGCGGCGTCGGCGTGCTCGCGATTGCGTGCCGGCCGACCGTCGTCCCGGTCTGGATCGAGGGTGCGTTCGAGGCGATGCCGCGTCAGCGGCACTGGCCGCGTCTCATGCCGATCCGGGTGCGGTTCGGCGCGCCGGTGTCGGCGGATGCCTATGTCGCGTCGACGACGGAAGGCGATGCGGCGCGGGCGACCGCGGACGCGCTCCGAAGTCGGCTCGACGCCTTCTCGCACGCCGCCTGACCGCCCGGCAGTGGCCGTGCCCGAGCACATCTCCCGCTATCGCCGCGAAGGCGATGCCGTCCTGATCGAGATCATCGTCGACACGGTCCGTCAGCTCTATGCGACGCTCGATCCGGCACCGTTCCGGGACAAGGACCTCGACTCCGACGCCGAGACCTACATCGTCGCCTCGGCGCGCGAGTTCCCGCTGTCGACGCCGCTCCGGCTCGTCATTCATCTGCCGCCCGACCAGATCGCGGCGGCCGATGCGGCCAATATCGCGCGCTCGGTGCACGGCTATTTCGACTACCGGCTGTGGGCGACCCGCGCCGAACTCGCGACGCTGATCCGCAATGGCTGGATCTCGCTCGCGATCGGTCTCAGCTTTCTGTTCGTCTGCATCACGATCCGCGAGGTGTTCTTCGCCGACCGGTCGGAAACGCTGATGCGGATCGTCGCCGAATCGCTTCTGATCTTCGGCTGGGTCGCGATGTGGCACCCGCTCCAGATCTTTCTCTACGGCTGATGGCCGGTGCGCCGCACGGCGCGGCTCTTCGACAAGCTCCGCGCGATCCCGGTCGAGATCCGCCCGGCGCGCAAACCCTAGGGTCTGTACTCAATTTGGCTTACTGATTTGGGTTGGTGGTGATTCAAGGCTCTGATTTTGGGGAGCCTCGGATGAGAACGATTTATTGGCTGAATGATGCTGAATGGGCTCGGATTGAGCCGC
>VGEU01000028.1 GCA_016869145.1 Alphaproteobacteria bacterium
CGACCGAGAGCGACGGCCGGCCGGCCATCTGCTGGCCGCCGGCCTGCTGGCGGTCTTCGCGACGGGTGGACGCGGCCGACATCTCCTCGACCAGGGTCTGGAGCACACGGACCTCGGCGACTACGGTGTCGAGATCCTTCTCCCAGTCCTTCGACGGGCGTCGGCCGACGAGGTCGGCGATCGCGCCGTGGATTCGGGCCACCTCGTCGCGCGCCTGGGCGAGCTCGCGCATGATCATCGTCTGGTGCTGGCGGATCTCGTGCACCTCGTCGGCGATCCGCCCCGATTCCTCCTGGCGCGCGAACACCTCGTGGAGGAGCGCGGCCGCGATGAAGGCGACGCCGCCGAGCACGAGCGCGAGGTGGGGATCGACCTCGGGCAGGAAGCGCGGCAACAGGAGGGCGACGCCCGCCGAGAGCACGGCGTAGCTGAAGGCGATGGCAACGTGTCGGACAAACGCCATGGCGTCTCGATCTCGACTGACAATCCGGCGGGCGCCGACAAGATCGGCGTTAAGGCCTTGATAATGTATTAACGGACCGGAAACCTTGGTGAATCGTCATCGAGACATCGACACCCACCGCCTCGGCGACGGAGCGGAAGCCGTCGGCCCGGAGACGCTGGGCGAGATCGCGCTTGATCCGGACCGCGAGCCCCGGCCCCTCATAGACGAGCGCCGAGTAGAGCTGCACCAGGCTCGCGCCGGCGCGGATCATGCGGTAGGCATCCGCGCCCGAGGCGACGCCGCCGGCGCCGACGATCGGGATCGCGCCCTCGGTCAGGCGGCGGAAATCGGCGACCGCGGCGAGCGCGATCGGGAATAAGGGCCGCCCCGACAACCCGCCCGCGCGGTCCTTGTGGCGGTCGCGGAGGCCGGCCGGCCGCTCGACCGTCGTGTTGCAGACGATCAGCCCGTCGACGCCGCGCGCGATCGCGACGGCGGCGACGTCCTCGCGCGCCGCCGCATCGAGATCGGGGGCGATCTTGACCAGAAGCGGCGGCGTCCGGCCGCTGACGGCGCGGTCGCGCGCCGTCGTCACGGCCTTGAGGAGCGCATCGAGGCTCGCCCGGCGCTGCAGATCGCGGAGCCCCTGGGTATTGGGCGAGGAGATGTTGACCACGAGATAGTCGGCGACCGGCGCGGTGGCGGCGATCCCGGTCACGAAATCGGCGATCGCGTCGTCGGTGACGGCGTTTCGCCCGACATTGGCGCCGACGATGCCCGGCCGGCCGGCGGCGCGACGGGCGGCGAGACGGCCGACGAAGCTCTCGAGCCCGCCGCTGTTGAAGCCGAGCCGGTTGATCACCGCCCGGTCGCGGGCGAGGCGGTGGAGGCGCGGGCCGGCATTGCCGGGCTGTGGTTTCGGCGTGACGGTGCCCGCCTCGACCAGGCCGAAGCCGAGCCGGAGCATGGCATCGCACACCACGGCCTCCTTGTCGAAGCCGGCCGCGAGACCGATCGGGTTGGGGAAGGTCATGCCCCACAGCCGGACCGCGAGGGCGAGATCGTCGGGCACCGGCCGCGCCGGCACCAGCCCATGCTCGAGCACGAACAGCGCCGCCCTGTGCGCGGCCTCGGGCGGCAGCGCGCGAAGGCACGGTCCGACCAGGGTATAGGGATCGATCACTGGGGCCCCACTTGTCGGGTAATCAAATCGAAGGGAAGCGCCCGCATGCTGATCGTGCGCCGGCGCCCGATAGCCTGGGAAGCCTAGCGCAGGGACCGATTCCCAACAAGCGCGGCCGCCCCGCCGGCCCCGCGATGGAGCGCCGTCGTGACCCGTCCCGCCGATCATTCCGGACCTTTCCAATCGGCGCTCGCCGTGCTCGAATCGATCGCGCGCTCGGGCCTCGTCATCGTGCCGGTCGAGCCGACCGCGGCGATGATCGAGGCGGGCGCGCTGATCGGCCGGCTCGATCCCGAGCAGGCCGCGCGCGTGTGGCGTGCGATGGTGCGCGCGGAGAGCGATCCCGAGGCGTGACCGGCCGGCGTTGATCGCCGGCATCGAGGCCGCTATATCGGGATCGAGCGCGCGAGCGCGCGCGCGCAACCAGGCGAGCGGCCAATCCGTGACCGACAGCGCGTCGATCCAAGATGAGATCCGCCGGATCGTCGACGAGTTCGCGATCTTCGACGACTGGATGGGCCGCTACGAATATCTCGTCGATATCGGCCGTGCGTTGCCGGCGCTCGCCGAGGCGAGACGCCAGGACAGCCACCGCGTGCCGGGCTGCCAGTCGAAGGTCTGGTTCCACGCCCGCCGCGAGGGCGAGCGCATCGTCTACGAGGCCGACAGCGACGCGCTCATCGTCAAGGGTCTGATCGCGCTCCTTCTGCGCGTCTATTCGGGGCGGCGGCCCGAGGACATCCTAGCGACGCCGACCGATTTTCTCGCCGAGATCGACCTCGGCTCGCATCTCACCGGGAGCCGCGCCAACGGCCTCCACGCGATGATCCGGCGCATCAAGGCCTATGCCGCCGCCTTCGCCGCCGACCGCGCCGCCGCCGCGGTCGATCCCGCCGCCCTCGCCTGAACGGCCGCCGCGGTCTATCCTCGTCTCCTCCCGCGACGCCGGCAGGGCGCGAGGCGCGATGGACGGCTTCAAGATCAACTATATCGACGGGCGCGGGGTCGCGGGCAACCCGCCGCTCCTCGGGCCGATGAGCCATTCGGTCTGGATGGCGTCCTCGGTGTTCGACGGCGCGCGCGCCTATCGCGGCCTCGTGCCCGACCTCGACCGCCATTGCGCCCGCGTCGTCGCCTCGGCGCTCGCGATGGGGCTTCGGCCGATGTTGACCCCGGGCGAGGTCGAGGCGATCGCGCGCGAGGGCATCGACCGCTTCCCGCCCGACGCCGCGCTCTATATCCGCCCGATGTTCTGGGCCGAGGAGGGCTTCATCGTGCCGAAGCCCGAGACCACGCGCTTCGTGATGACCATCGTCGAGGCGCCGATGCCGACCGCGCGGCGTCTGTCGGCCTGCCTGTCGCGCTACCGCCGGCCGGCGCCCGACATGGCGCCGACCGACGCCAAGACCGGCGCGCTCTACGCCAATGTCGCGCGCATGCTGCGCGAGGCCAAGGCGCGCGGCTTCGACACCACCGTCACGCTCGACGGGCTCGGCCATGTCGCCGAGTTCGCGACCGCGAACCTCTTCATCGCCAAGAACGGGATCGTGCGCACGCCGGCCGCCAACGGCACCTTCCTCGCCGGCATCACCCGCGCGCGCGTGCTCGGGCTCCTCCGCGAGGACGGCGTCGCGGTCGAGGAGGTCTCGCTCGGCATCGACGACGTGCTCGAGGCCGACGAGGTGTTCGCGACCGGCAATTACGCGAAGGTCGTCCCCTGCATCAAGGTCGAGGACCGGCCCTTCCCCGCCGACGGCGCGATGACGGCACGCGCCCGGACGCTCTACGACGCCTTCGCCGAGCGCACGCGGCGCTGACGCGCCCCAGTCCCACCGGGAGGTCTGGTCCGAGCGGAAAGTCTGATCCCGCGGGACGGCGGCGGGATCGGAGACGCGGCGAGAGGCGCGGCGCGCAAGCGCTACTCGATCGCGCGCTCGACGGCATCGGCGAGCGTGTGATCGTCGCCTTCGCCCCGCGCGCGGAGACCCGCGACGACGCCGGCGCGATCCTTGTGCGCACGGTTCTGGCTCAGCTTCCACTTGCCCTCGAGCCGCGTGATCTCGATCCGGATGCCGACGATGCCGCGGATCTGCACCGCGGTGAAATCGGCCGGCGCATCCGCAACCGCCCAGGGTTCCGCCGCGCCCCGCTCCTGCTGGCGGGTGAGCGCCTCGATCTGGCGGCGGAGCCAGTCCCCGTCCTCGACCGCCTGGGCGCGGCCATAGGCATGCACCGTCACATAGTTCCACGTCGGCACGACCTTCCCGTGCGCCGCCTTCGACGGATACCAGCGCGGCGTCACGTAGGCCTCGACGCCGTGGAAGATCATCAGCGCGTCGGCGCCGGTGACGAACTCGCGCCACTGCGGGTTGGCGCGCGCACAATGGCACTCGATCACGCCGAGCGGGCCATCGTCTCTGAGAACGGTCGGCAGATGCGAGGCGAGGAGGCCCGCGCCGCCGGCGGAGACGAGCGTCGCGAACGGCCGCTCGCGCATCAGGCCATGGAGGCGCGGCACGTCATCGACGCGAAAGGCCGGCGGACGGTACATCGAGGTCTCCCTGTCTCCGGTGGGCGGCGTCCTAGGCGGCCGCGGACCGGCCGGCGAGCGCATCGCGGATCAGCGCGATCATCTCGCGCTTGCCGTAGAGCGCGATGAACGAGCCCATGCGCGGCCCCTCGGTCTGGCCGAGAAGAACCTCGTAGAGCGCCTTGAACCAGGCGCGCAGATTCTCGAGCGGGTGGCGCTTGCCGACCTCGTAGACCTCGTTCTGGATCGCCTCCGCGCTCGCCTCCGGAGGGAGCGCCTCGAGCGTCGCGGCGAGATCCTCGAGCGCGGCGCGCTCAGCCGCGCTCGGCGCGCGGTAGTGCTTCTCCGGCTTCACGACGTCGCGGTAATAGGCGATCGCGTGACCGACCAGCGCATCGAGGATCGGCGCGCTCGCGGGCGTCGCCGCCGGCACGTAGCGCGTGATGAAGCCCCACAGCACCGCGCGATCCTCGGTGTTGCAGACGCTCGCGAGGTTGAGGAGAAGGCCGAACGTCACATGGCCTTCCGCCGCGGGCACGTCGGCGCCGTGGATGTGCCAGACCGGGTTCTCGAGCCGCGCCGCGCGGTCGTCCTTGTCGTACTTGGCGAGGAGATCGAGATAGTCGTCGACCTGCCTCGGGATCACGTCGAAGAAGAGCTTCTTCGCCTTGCGCGGCGCGTTATACATGAACAGCGCGAGGCTCTCCGGCGTCGCGTAGGTCAGCCACTGCTCGACAGAGAGCCCATTCCCCTTCGACTTCGAGATCTTCTCGCCGTTCTCGTCGAGGAAGAGCTCGTAGGTGAAGCCCTCCGGCGGACGGCCGCCGAGAATCGTGCAGATGCGGCTCGACAGCTTGACCGAATCGATCAGATCCTTGCCCGACATCTCGTAGTCGACATCGAGCGCATGCCAGCGCATCGCCCAGTCCGCCTTCCACTGGAGCTTGCACCGCCCGCCGGTCACCGGCGTCTCGACGAGGCTTCCGTCCTCGTCGCGGTAGACGATCGTGCCGGCATCGACATCGCGCGCGACGACCGGCGCCTGGAGGACGCGCCCGGTCTTCGCGCACACCGGCAGGAACGGGCTGTAGGTCGCGCGCCGCTCCGGTCCGAGCGTCGGCAGGATGACCGCGATCACGTCGTCGTAGCGCTCGAGGACGCGGCGGAGCGCGGCATCGAAACGGCCGGCGCGATAGCACTCGGTCGCGCTCTGGAACTCGTAGTCGAAGCCGAAGCGGTCGAGAAAGGCGCGCAGCCGCGCGTTGTTGTGGTGGCCGAAGCTCTCGTGCGTGCCGAACGGATCGGGGATCGCGGTCAGCGGCTTGCCGAGATGCGGCGTGATGCGCTCGGGGTTCGGGATGTTGTCGGGCACGCGGCGGAGCCCGTCCATGTCGTCGGAGAAGGCGTAGAGCCGCGTCGGCACGTCCGACAGCGCGCGGAAGGCGCGGCGCACCATCGTCGTCCGCACCACCTCGCCGAACGTCCCGATATGGGGGAGCCCCGACGGGCCGTAGCCGGTCTCGAACAGGACATGGCCCTTGGCCGGCGCGCCGGCGCCGATCCGCGCCAGGACCTTGCGCGCCTCCTCGAACGGCCACGCGCGCGCCGCCGCCGCCAGCTCCCGATCGACCGACCCCGACACCACGCTCTCTCCGATTCCTCAGGCGCCGCCCTGCGGCGGCGCGGCGTTTGCAGTCCCGCCGCCCGCCCCTCCGGCGCCGCGGCATATGCAGTATAATCGCGGCGATGGACGACCGCGCCCCCGATCAGCACCGGCTCGCCGTCGAGCGGTCGGGACCGCCGGCGATCGTCGCCGGCCACGACGCAGCGGTCGTCTTGGAGCCGGGCGGGGTGCCGCGCCGGATGACGCGTGCCGCCGCCGCGGAGCGGGCGAAGGTCGCGGTGCCCGTCGTCTGCCACCGGCCTTCGCTCGCCCGCCGGCTCGGCCTCACGCCGTTTGCCGCCCACGACGTCCTCGAGCTCTACGCCTTCGTCCACCCGGCGCGCGCCGCGATCCCGACGCCGAACGGCCTCGCCCGCGCGCTCGGGCTCGCGCCGGCCGCCGATCTCGAGGGCGAGGCGGCGCTCCTCGTCGCCGTCGCCGACCGGCTCCTCGCGCGCCTCGCCGAGCGCGCGCCCGATCCCGACATCGCCGGCATCGCAACGACGATGGCCGCGGCCGGTTGGCCGTGGGGACCTTCCGTCCTCGCCGCGCTCGCCGCCATGCGCCGCGATGGCGGCGCGGGGCTCGCTGTGTGGCGCAACCTCCCCGAATGGGCCGAGCACGCGCCGGAGCCGCCACCCGGCAACGTGCCGGTCGACCCGGCCGAGGCGCGCCGGCGGCTCGCCCTCCTGATCGGCCCCGACGCCGAGCCCCGCCCGCAGCAGGGTGACTACGCCTCCGCCGTGAGCTTCGCCTTTCAGCCGCGCGATGCCGCCAACGCGCCGACGCTCGTCCTCGCCGAGGCCGGCACCGGCGTCGGCAAGACGCTCGGCTATATCGCGCCGGCGAGCGTGTGGGCGGAGAAGAACGAGGGCGCGGTGTGGCTCTCGACCTACACGCGGAACCTGCAGCGCCAGATCGACGGCGAGCTCGACAAGCTCTATCCGGACGCCGAGGTCAAGGCGCGCAAGGTCATCGTGCGCAAGGGGCGCGAGAACTATCTCTGCCTCCTCAGCTTCGAGGAGGCGGTCGCCTCGACGCGGCTCCGCGCCCAGGACACGATCGCGCTCGGCCTCGTCGCCCGCTGGGCGCGCGCGAGCCGCGACGGCGACATCGCGGGCGGCGATTTCCCGGGCTGGCTCCCCGATCTGGTCGGCACGCGCGCGACGATCGGGCTCACCGACCGCCGCGGCGAATGCATCTATTCCGCCTGCGCGCATTATCATCGCTGCTTCATCGAACGCACCGTGCGCCGGGCGCGGCGGGCGGAGATCGTGGTCGCGAACCATGCGCTGGTGATGGCGCAGGTGGCGCTCGGCGGCATCGACGATGCGAACGTGCCGACGCGCCTCGTGTTCGACGAGGGCCACCACGTGTTCGACGCGGCCGACCAGGCCTTCGCGTCCCATCTCACCGGTCTCGAGGCGGCCGAGCTCCGCCACTGGCTGATCGGCGCCGAGGAGGGACGGCGGAGCCGCGCACGCGGGTTGCGCCGGCGCATACTCGACTTCGCCGAGGCCGACGGCGCGGTCGCCGAGGCGCTGGAGACCGCGCTCGGCCACGCCCGCGTCTTGCCGGCGCCGGGCTGGCTGCAACGGATCGCAGGCGGCGGCCCGCAAGGATCGGCCGAGCGCTTCCTCGCCGGCGTCCGCCAGCAGGTGCATGCGCGCGCCAGGGAGGCCGCCGCCTATGATCTCGAGACCGAGGCGCGGCCGCCGGTCGAGGGCGTTCTCGACGACGCGCGCGCGCTCGCGGCCGCGCTCGAGCGGCTCGCGGCGGCGCTCCACGCCCTCGTCGCGCGGCTCGGCGCCTATCGCGACCGCGAGGCGGAGACCCTCGACACGGCCGCGCGCAACCGCATCGAGGCGGCCCAGCGCGGCATCGCGCGGCGGGCCGACGGCGCGCTCGCCGCCTGGGGCGCGATGCTCGCATCGCTCCCGGGCGCCGAGCCCGAGACCTTCGTCGACTGGTTCGCGATCGCGCGCGCCGGCGGACGCGAGACCGACGTCGGCATGCACCGCCATTGGATCGACCCCACCATCCCGTTCGCGAAGGCAGTGATCGCGCCCGCGCACGGCGTCGTCCTCACCTCGGCGACGCTCCGCGACGGAACCGGCGACACCGAGACCGACTGGCGCGCGGCCGAGGCGCGGACCGGCGCCCGCCATCTCGCGACACCGGCGCGCCGCGCGCAGACCGCCTCGCCGTTCGACTACGCGATGCGCACTCGCGTGTTCATCGTGACCGACGTCGGGAAGGCCGACGCCGCGGCCGTCGCCGCCGCCTATCGCGCGCTCTTCCTCGCCGCCGGCGGCGGCGCGCTCGGTCTGTTCACCTCGATTGCGCGCCTCCGCGCCGTGCACACGCATATCGCGGCGGCGCTCGAGGCCGACGGCATCCGGCTCCTCGCCCAGCATGTCGACTCGATGGATACGGCGAGCCTGGTCGACATCTTCCGCGCCGAGGAGGAGACCTGTCTCCTCGGCACCGACGCGGTGCGCGACGGCATCGACGTGTCGGGACGCGCGCTCCGCCTCCTCGTGTTCGACCGCGTGCCGTGGCCGCGCCCGACCATCCTCCACCGCGCCCGGCGCAAGGCCTTCGCCGATACCGACCATGACGACATGATCACGCGGCTCCGCCTCAAGCAGGCCTATGGTCGGCTGATCCGCCGCGCCGACGACATCGGCGTCTTCGTGATGCTCGATCCGGCGCTGCCGTCGCGGCTGCTCGGCGCCTTCCCGCCCGGCGTCCCGGTCGCGCGCGTCGGCCTCGCCGATGCGGTCGCCGCGACCCGCGATTTCCTGGCACGCCCCGGCGCGCAGGCTTGACGGCGCCGGGCCGGCGACGCTTTATCCCCCGAACCTGGAGGACGCGCCGATGCTGAGCGTGCAAGAAGCCCTGATCTACACTATGGTGCTGATGGCCGCGGTCGACCGCGACATGAGCGACATCGAGCTCGACCGCATCGGTGACATGGCGAAGCACCTGCCGGTGTTCCGCGACTACGACCCCGACCGGCTGGGCGCCACGGCGCGGACCTGCGCCGAGCGCGTCAACGCGCCCGACGGCATCGAGACCGTGTTCGCCGAGATCGAGGGCGCGCTGCCCGGCCATCTGCGCGAGACGGCCTATGCGCTCGCCTGCGACGTCGCGGTCGCCGACCGGCGCATCCCGGTGGAGGAGCGCCGGCTCCTGATCTTCATCCGCGACCGGCTCGGCCTGTCGCGGCTGGTCGCCGCGGCGATCGAGCACGCCGCGCGGGTCCGGTTTATCCAGCCGCCCGCACCGCCCCGCCTGCCGGCCTGATCGACGCCGCTCGACGCCGTCGCGCATCCTGGCAGCACTCGTGCTGCGTGGATGCTAAGCTCTTGAAAATAATAGAACATTCATTGATCGGCGGCGATGCTCTCGGCATCCTCGACGTGTGAGGCTCGTGAGCGACGGAGTGGTACGACGATGCGTGACATCGAGCGTCAGTTGCAGGGCTACCGGTTGACGACCGCCGAGATCACCTACCGGCTGCCCGATTTCCCCGAGTTGTTGCAGATCTTCGTGTGGCAGAAGCTCGCCCTCGCCCCGCGCTTCCCCGAGCTCAAGCGCTTCCTCGCGTATTGGGAATCGAACCTCGACGGCCGCATCCACTCGGTGCGGGTCGCGGGCGCGGGGATCATCGCGCCGGCCGCGCTGCGCCATGCCCGCGCGGAATATCGGCTGCACTGAGGCGCCCGCCGCGCATCGGCGCGGCCTCTTGCACGTGCGCCGCACATGAGCGCGGCCGCTTTAGTACCCGCCGCGCATGAGCGCGGCTTTTTGCCACCCGCCGCGCATGAGCGCGCGGCCTCTTTCGCGATTGCCGGGCGGGGCGGCGGCCGCTAAGTAGCCGGGGCGCTGCAACCAGGCTCCGGCACCCGCCATCGCCACCGCGGTCTCCGCCTCGACCCGAAACCGCCCGATCATCGCGTGGCTCATTGTCTGCTGCGCGATGGTCTTTGCGATGGTGGTGATCGGCGGGCTGACACGGCTGACCGAATCCGGTCTCTCGATCGTCCGCTGGCAGCTCGTCACCGGCACGCTGCCGCCGTTGAGCGAGGCCGCGTGGCAGGAGCAGTTCGATGCCTACCGCGCGACGCCGGAATTCCAGAAGCGGAACTTCTGGATGGGTCTCGACGACTTCAAGTCGATCTTCTGGCTCGAATATCTCCACCGCCTGTGGGGCCGGATGATCGGCCTCGTCTTCGCGCTGCCCTTCGCCTGGTTCCTGTTCCGGGGCCGCCTCGACCGCCCGCTCGCCTGGCGGCTCGGCTTCGTCTTCTCCCTCGGCGCGCTCCAGGGCGCGCTCGGCTGGTTCATGGTCGCGAGCGGCCTGGTCGACCGTCCGGACGTGAGCCACTACCGGCTCGCGATGCATCTTCTCCTGGCGCTCGTGATCTACGGCTTGCTGCTCCGGATCGCGCTCGGCCTCCGCGACGGGCCGGCGCTGCCGTCCGCCGACCGCCGCCACATCGGGCTCGGCCGTGTCCTCCTCGGCTGGATCGGGCTGACCCTCGCCTGGGGTGCCTTCGTCGCCGGGCTCGATGCCGGGGCGATCCACAACACCTTCCCGCTGATGGGCGAGGGGCTCATTCCGCCCGGGGCCTTCGCCTTCGAGCCTTGGCCGCTCAACCTGGTCGAGAACCCGGCGACGGTGCAGTTCATCCACCGGGTGCTGGGGACCGGCGTACTCGTCCTCGCGCTCGCGCTCTGGCTCACCGCGCGGGGCGCGTCGGGCCGGCTCGAGCCGGCGGCGCTCGGCATCCTCGCCATGGCCGCCATCCAGGTCGGGCTCGGCATCGCGACGCTCCTGACCGGCGTCGCCCTCGCGCTCGGCGTCCTCCACCAGGCCGGCGCCGTCGTCCTCCTCAGCCTCGTCCTCTGGTATCTCCATCTCGCCCACCGGCGACGGCGTGTCGCATCGGGGTTCGAGCCGGCGGCTTGACCGCGCGCCGCCGCGGCGCTAATGGACGGGCGTGGTGATTTGGCCCGACTGGCTTGCAGCCACGTTAAACAACTCGCTAAAAGGTCGGCGCGGAACGATGACCCTGGCCCGCCGGCCGGGGTTTTTTTGTTCGCCGGGTCGCGCGGAGGACGCAATGAAGGCACCCGATCCCAACGACACCCAGCGCTGGCGCATGCAGACGCGGATGGTGCGCGGCGGCACGCGACGCTCGCAGTTTGGCGAGACGTCGGAGGCGATGTATCTCACCTCGGGCTTCGTCTATGGCGCCGCCGAGGAGGCCGAGAGCGCGTTCAAGGGCGAGGTCGAGCGCTTCATCTATTCGCGCTACGGCAACCCGACGGTCGAGATGTTCCAGGACCGGCTGAAGCTCGCCGAGGGCGCCGAGGCGTGCATGGCGATGGCGAGCGGCATGGCCGCGGTGTTCGCCGCGCTCGCCTGCCAGGTGCGCGCCGGTGACCGCGTCGTCGGCTCGCGCGCGCTGTTCGGCTCGTGCCTCTACATCCTGACCGAGCTCCTGCCGCGCTACGGCGTCGAGACGATCATCGTCGACGGCACCGATCTCGACCAGTGGGCGCGCGCGCTCGCCAAGCCGACGCGCTGCGTCTTCCTCGAGACGCCGTCGAACCCGGGGCTCGAGATCATCGACCTCGCCGCGGTCTCCGCGCTCGCGCACGCGGCCGGCGCCTCGGTCGTGATCGACAACGTGTTCGCGACACCGGTGCTGCAGCGCCCGCTCGAGTTCGGCGCCGACATCGTCGTCTACTCGGCGACCAAGCACATCGACGGCCAGGGCCGCTGCATGGGCGGCGCCGTCCTCGGCAGCCGCGCGTTCTGCGACAAGACGCTGATGCCGTTCATGCGCCACACCGGCCCGGCGATGAGCCCGTTCAACGCCTGGGTGCTCCTCAAGGGGCTCGAGACGCTCGAGCTCCGCGTCCGGCGCCACTGCGACAATGCGCGCCGGATCGCCGACTTCCTGAGCGGCCAGCGGGGCATCGTCCGGGTCATCTATCCCGGCCGCGCCGACCACCCGCAGCACGCGCTCGCCCTGAAGCAGATGGACGATTTCGGCAGCGTCGTCTCCTTCGAGCTCGACGGCGGCAAGGAGCGCGCCTTCCGCTTCCTCAACGCCCTCCGTCTGGTCGACATCTCGAACAATCTCGGCGATTGCAAGAGCCTCGTCACGCATCCGGCGACGACCACCCATCAGCGGCTCGCGCCCGAAGACAGGGCACGGCTCGGCATCACCGACGGCTTCGTCCGCATCTCGGTCGGGCTCGAGGACGTCCGCGACATCGAGGAGGACATCGTCGGCGCGCTCGCGGCCTGACCGGGGCGGCGCCGACCACGGCCCGGACCATGGCCTTTGAAACTACGGCCGGCCGATATAGATTCCTGCTGTGACCGTGGGGTGCCGACCGGCCCCGGCGGCCCGGCAAGGATGAGGGCATGTATTCCGAGACCACCCGCGACATCCGCATCACCGTCCGGCCGTCCTATCTCGAGGACCAGTCGACGCCGGGCGACAACCACTATGTCTGGGCCTACCATGTCCGGATCGACAATGGCGGCGGGGAGACCGTCCAGCTCCTCAGCCGCTACTGGCACATCACGGATTCGCTCGGCCGGGTCCAGGAGGTGCGCGGCGCCGGTGTCGTCGGCGAGCAGCCCGTCCTCAAGCCGGGTGAGTCCTACGAGTATACGAGCGGCACGCCGCTGCATACGCCGTCCGGGATCATGAAGGGTAGCTACGAGATGCGCACCCCCGAGGGCGAGCGCTTCGCGGTCGCGATCCCAGCCTTTTCGCTCGACAGTCCGCACCAGAGGCGGCTGATCAACTAGCGCCATCGCCGAGGCGGCGCCCCGCAGCCCTGCACCGTCTTCCACCTTTATCAGAGGATCGCGTCGTGAAGCCTTCCAACGTCGATATCGAGCCCCGCCCCTTCTCCCTCGACGCGCGCCCGACCAAGGGCGAGGCGATGGAGGCGATCCGGACGCTGATCCTCTATGCCGGCGACAATCCGCACCGCGAGGGTCTCCGCGACACGCCCGACCGCGTCGCACGCGCATTCCGCGAGTGGTTCTCGGGCTACGACATCGACCCGGCGGACTATCTCGCGCGCACGTTCGAGGAGGTCAACGGCTATGACGAGATGGTCGTGCTCCGCAATATCCGCTTCGAATCGCATTGCGAGCACCACCTCGCGCCCATCATCGGCCAGGCCCATGTCGGCTATATCCCGGACCGGCGCGTCGTCGGCATCTCCAAGCTCGCGCGCCTCGTCGAGGTCTACGCCAAGCGGCTCCAGATCCAGGAGAAGATGACGAGCCAGATCGCCGGCACCATCCAGGACGTGCTGCGGCCGAAGGGCGTCGCGGTCGTCATCGAGGCGACCCACCAGTGCATGTCGACGCGCGGGGTGCACAAGGCGGGCATGACCATGGTGACCAGCCAGATGATCGGCGCCTTCCGCGACATCGAGGCGACGCGGCGCGAGTTCCTCGCCGTCATCGGCAATCCCACCTCGGGCCACGTCCACACCGCGTAGACGAACGGCCCGGGCAAATCGGGCCGCGACCGGCGCCATGCCCGATCTTCGCCCGATCCTCTTCGTCGTCGGCATCCTCCTCGCGACGCTCGCGGTCGGCATGTGCCCGCCGGCGATCGTCGATGCCATCAACGATCATCCCGACTGGCGCGTGTTCGCGACCGCCGCCGCGCTCACGATGTTCGTCGGCGTCTCGCTCATCCTCACCCACGCGACGCGCGACACGCGTCTCACCATACGCCAGGCGTTCATCCTGACGACGCTGAGCTGGGTCGCGACAGCGGCGTTCGCGGCGCTGCCGTTCGCCTTCTCCGACCTCCAGCTCTCCTACGCCGACGCCTATTTCGAGGCGATGAGCGGGATCACGACGACCGGATCGACCGTGATCGCCGGCCTCGAGAAGGCACCCGAGGGCATCCTCCTGTGGCGCGGCATCCTGAGTTGGTTCGGCGGCATCGGCATCATCGCCGTCGGCGTCGCGATCCTGCCGATGCTCCAGGTCGGCGGCATGCAGCTCTTCCGCATGGAATCGTCCGACCGGTCGGAGAAGGTCCTGCCGCGCGCCCAGCGGATCGTCTCCGGGATCGGCGTCGTCTATGTCGGGCTCTCCCTCGCCTGCATTGCACTCCTGTGGATCGTCGGCCTGTCGCCGCTCGATGCGATCGTGCACGGCATGACGGCGGTCGCGACCGCCGGGTTCACCAACCACGACGCCTCGATCGGCGTCTACGGCGATGCCGAGACGGAGCTGATCCTGATCGTGTTCATGCTCGCGGGCGCGCTGCCGTTCGTCGTCTATATCCGGATGATCGGGGGGCGGCCGTCGGCGCTCTTCCGCGACCGTCAGGTGCGCGGCTATCTCGGCGCGCTCGCGCTCGCCGTCGTCGTCATCGCGCTGTGGCGGCACTGGACGAGCGAGGACTCGCTCTTCACCGCGCTCCGCCATGCGGCCTTCAGCCTCGTCTCGATCGTGACGACGACGGGCTTCGTCACCGTCAACTACGAGATCTGGGGCAGCTTCGCCACCACCTTCTTCCTCATCGCGATGTTCGTCGGCGGCTGCTCGGGCTCGACCTCGGGCGGGCTCAAGGTCTACCGGTTCCAGATCCTCTACACCGCCGCGAAGACCGAGGTCTGGCGCCTCCTCCAGCCGCACGGCGTGCGGGTGCCGCTCTACAACGGCGGACCGGTCGACGACGCGATCGTGCGCTCGGTGCTCGCCTATTTCTTCCTCTACATCATCGCCTTCTCGGCGATCGCGATCGTGCTCGCGCTCCTCGGTCTCGACGCCATCACCGCGATCTCGGGTGCCGCGACTGCGATCGGCAATGTCGGTCCGGGGCTCGGCGACATCATCGGGCCGCAAGGCAATTTCTCGACGCTGCCCGAGCTCGCGAAGTGGGTCCTGTCGGCCGGCATGCTGCTCGGCCGGCTCGAGATATTCACCGTGCTGGTGCTGTTGTCGCGGACCTTCTGGCGCGGCTGATCGCGGCGCGCGCTCAGCGCAGCATGTCGCCGAGATGCTCGCGGATCTGACGCTCGAGCGAGGCGTCGAGATCGGTCATCAGCGCTTCCGTCATCTCGTGCCAGACGCGCTCGCGACCCTGGAGCGTGATGTCCTCGGCGACGGTACGCGACCGCTCGGCGCGCGCGGCGACGAGGCCACGCCGCGCGCCGCGGCCGCCCACGACCTCGATCCGCATCTCGAGGACCGCGTCATAGCGCTCGGTCTGATCGGTCGTGAACGCACCGCGCAACCCGCCGGTGCGCGGCAGCGGAACCTCGACCACGCTCGCGGTACGGACGATCGCGCGCGCGGTACCGGCGGTCCCGGCCGCGCGGAGCCGGTCATCGGCCCAGCGCTCGGCCGCCGCCGCCGGTGTCACGCGGAACAGGTGATCGACATGGGGCTTCGCCGCCGGCGCGACGTAGTCGCGCACCACCTCGATGCGGGCGACGTCGAGGCGGATCGGGCCGCGCGCGGCGAAGGACGGCGGATCGAAGCGAAAAACCGGCGGCGGTTGCGCGCAGCCCGACACGGCGAGGCCCGTGGCGAGCAGCGCGAGAACGACGGAACGGCGGCTTCGATGGATCATGGGATGGATCATGGAAGGCGGCGCCTCCGCGATTTCCGGACCCTATCAGACGCAATAGAGACCGTCGAGCGTGGCGACGTCGAAGCGGTATTTCTGGCTGCAGAACTCGCACGTCACCTCGAGCGCGTCGTCGATCAGGAACTCGTCGAGCTCGCGGCGCGGGAACGAGCGCAGCATCGTCCGCACGCGCTCGGGCGTGCAGCGGCATTCCATCCGCAACAACGCCGGGTCGAACACGCGCACACCGTCCTCGTGGAACAGCCGGTAGAGGAGGCGGTGCGGATGGAGCGCCAGATCGGCGAGCTCGGCCGTCGTCGCACTCCCCATCAGGATCACGGCGCGGCGCCAGCCGTCCTCGGCCTCCTCATCGACCGGCGCGCCGGCGATGCCCTGGATGCCCTGGCGGCCGATCCGCTGCACCATGATCGCGCCGGCACGCCAGCGCCCGTCGCCGCCCTGCGCGCGGGCGACCGCGAGCTTCACCACCGCCTCGAGCTGCTGCGACTGGCGGAAATAGCGGTGCGCGCAGTCGGCGAGCGTCGCGCCGTCGAGATCGACGATGCCCTGATAGCGCTCCATCTCGGCGCCCTGGTCGACGGTGAAGGCGAGATAGCCGCTGCCCAGGAGGCGCGGCACCGACGCCTCTGCATCGCCGGCGTCGGCGCCAGCGTCGGCGATGGCGAGCGCGGCGAGCCGGTCGCGGTCGAACTGGACATAGCCGCGCATGCCGCCGTCGGTCGTGACGTCGGCCACGAGGAGCCGGATCAGCCCGTCGCCCTTGGCCTGGAGCGTAAAGATGCCGTCATACTTGAACACGTCCGACATCACGGCCGCGAGCACCAGCGCCTCGGCGAGTAGACGCGCCACTGGCGGCGGGTAGTCGTGATAGCCGAGGATGCGGTCGAGCACGGGACCGAGCCGGACGAGCCGCCCGCGCGCGGCGAGGGTGTCGAGCTGGAACGGCTGCACGAGATCGTCGGTCGCGGGGACGGCGCGCGTGTCGTCCATTCAGGCGAGACACCAGAGAAGGATGCTCTTCTGCACGTGGAGGCGGTTCTCCGCCTCGTCCCAGACCACCGACTGTGGCCCGTCGATCACGCCGTCGGTGACCTCCTCGCCACGATGGGCGGGCAGGCAGTGCATGAAGATCGCCTCGCGCCGGGCGCGCGCCATCAGCCGTTCGTCGACGCGGTAGGGCGACAGCACGCGGTGGCGCTCCTCGGTCGCCTTGTCGCCCATCGACACCCAGGTGTCGGTGACGACGCAATCGGCGCCGGTCACCGCATCGACCGGCGATTCGACCGCGACGATGCGCCCGCCGTTCCGGCGCGCCCACTCGATCTCGGTGGCGGCGGGAAAGCGCGTCGGCGGGCAGGCGAGGCGGAGCTCGAAGCCGAAGCGCGCCGCGGCGTGGATCCAGCTCGTCGCCACGTTGTTGCCGTCGCCCGACCACGCGACCACCTTGCCCGCGATCGGTCCGCGATGCTCCTCGAAGGTCATCACGTCGGCCATGATCTGGCACGGATGCGACCGGTCGGTGAGGCCGTTGATGACCGGCACGCTCGCGTGGCGCGCGAAATCCTCGATCTTCGCGTGCGCGTTGGTGCGGATCATGACCGCATCGACATAGCGCGACAGGACGTGCGCGGTGTCGGCGATCGTCTCGCCGCGGCCGATCTGCATGTCGTTCGGGTTGAGGACGAGCGCGTGGCCGCCGAGCTCCATCATGCCGACCTCGAACGAGACGCGCGTCCGGGTCGAGGGCTTCTCGAAAATGAGCGCGAGCGACCGGCCTGCCAAGGGCCGCTCGGCACGGCGCGCCTTCTTGAGCGCGCGCGCCGTCTCGAGGATCGCGCGGAGCGTCGGCGCGTCGATCTCGGTGAGATCGAGGAAGTGGCGGACCGTAGCCATCACGCGAAGCTCGCGGCCGCCTTCTCGAGCGCGGTGACCGCATCGTCGACTTGCGCGCGCTCGATGTTGAGCGGCGGCAGGAAACGCACCACGTTGTCGCCGGCCGGCACGGTGAGGAGACCGTGATCGCGAAGCCGCGTCGTCATCTCGGCATAGGGCACGACGCACTTGACGCCCCACATCATGCCGGTCCCGCGCACGGTCTCGATCGCCTTCGGGAACCGCGTGGCGGTCGCTGCGAGCCGTTCGCCGAGATAGCGGCCGGTCTCCTGCACGCGCTCGAAGAAACCGGGCGCCAACATCACGTCGAGGACCGCGTTCGCCGCCGCCATGGCGAGGAGATTGCCGCCGAAGGTCGAGCCGTGCGTGCCCGCGGTCATCGCCGCCGCGGCGCGCTCGGTCGCGAGGCAGGCGCCGATCGGGAACCCGCCGCCGATGCCCTTGGCGACCGCCATCACGTCGGGCGCGATCCCTTCCCATTCATAGGCGAAGAGCTTGCCCGTCCGGCCCATGCCGGTCTGAACCTCGTCGAACACGAGGAGGAGGCCGTGCTCGTCGCACGCCTCGCGGAGCGCCTTGAGGAAGCCGCGCGGCGCCGGATGGATGCCGCCCTCGCCCTGCACCGGCTCGACCAGGATCGCCGCGGTCTCGCCGGTGATCTTGGCCCGCACCTCGTTCATGTTGCCGAAGGCGCAGTGGTCGAAACCCTGCACCAGCGGATCGAAGCCCTTCTGGTGCGCGGCATTGGTGCCGGCCGAGATCGTCGCCAGCGTGCGGCCGTGGAACGCGTTCTCGAACGTGATGACGCGATAGCGTTCGGGGCTGCCGACATGGTCCTGGTATTTCCGCGCCATCTTGAGCGAGGCCTCGACCGCCTCGGCGCCGGAGTTGCAGAAGAAGACCGTGTCGGCGAAGGTGCGCTCGACGAGGCGCGCCGCCATCTGCTCCTGGCCCGGAACGCGATAGAGGTTCGAGTAGTGCCACACGCGCTTGGCCTGCTCGACGAGCGCTGCGACGAGATGCGGATGGCCGTGGCCGAGCGCGTTGACGGCGACCCCGGCGGCGAAGTCGAGATAACGGCGGCCCTCGGCGGTGAAGAGGTAGGGTCCCTCGCCCCGCTCGAACGCGATGTCCGCGCGCGCGTAGTTCGGCATCAACGCTGGGATCACGGCCGTCTCCAATGGCGTCGGGCGGCCGATCCGGGCCGCCGCGTTCCGGCAAAAATCGAACCCTACGGGCCGGCGCCGACCTTCGTCAATAACCGGCCCCGTCGCGGCGCCGAGGGCGCTTTGCAGACCCGCCACCCATCCGCATACTAGCCCGGGCACGGCAACCGGAGGCACCATGAAACCCCTGATCGGCCAGTCGCTCCGCCGCAAGGAGGATGAACGCCTGCTGACCGGCCGCGGGGCGTTCAGCGACGACGTCGGCTTCCCCGGCCAGACCTTCGCGGTGATGGTCCGCTCGCCCCACGCCCATGCTCGGCTCCGCGCCGTCGCGACCGAGGCGGCGCGCGCGGTCCCGGGCGTCCTCGCCGTCCTCACCGGGCGCGACGCCCGCGCCGATGGTCTCAAGTCGATCCCGCACAACCCGCTGCATTCGAGACCATCCGACATCCCGGTCGCGAACCGCGACGGCAGCCCGATCTACGTGCCGGCCCATTTCGCGCTCCCCGACGACAAAGCCCGCTTCGTCGGCGAGGCGGTCGCGATGGTCGTCGCCGAGACGATCGAGGCGGCGCGCGACGGGGCCGAGCGGGTCGCGATCGACTGGGAGGTGCTCGGCGCGGTCACCGCGACCGTCGCCGCGGCCGGACGCGGCGCGGCCCGGGTCTTCGAGGACCGGCCGAGCAATCTCGGCCTCGATGCCGACATCGGCGATCGCGCCGCGACCGAGGCGGGCTTCGCCAAGGCCGCCCACATCGCCCGGCTCGACACCACGCTCGCCCGCGTCACCGGCGTGCCGCTCGAGCCGCGCGCGGCGGTCGCGGCCTTCGATCCCGCGACCGGGCGCTACACCATCCACGCCGGCTCCGGCGGCACGGTTCGACACAAGCGCGAGATCGCCCACGTCCTCGGCGTGCCGCTCGAGGCGGTCCGCGTCCTGGCCCAGGACGTCGGCGGTAATTACGGCACCCGGAACGCGCTCTATCCCGAGTTTCCGCTGGTCGCCTGGGCGGCGCGCCGGGTCGGCCGGCCGGTCAAGTGGACCGCCGACCGCACCGAGTGCCTCCTCACCGACTACCAGGCGCGCGACCTCGTGGTCTCGGCCGCGCTCGCCTTCGACGCCGACGGGCGCATCCTCGCGCTCCGCTCCGACAACCTCTCCAACATCGGCGCCTACGCGATCTCCTATCTGCCCCTGATCAAGGGCATCGAGATCATGAACCTCACCTACCGCATCCCGGCCGCGTTCGTGCGCGCCCGCGCAGTGTTGAGCAACACCCCGCCGACCTATCCCTATCGCAGCGCCGGCCGGCCCGAGGTCGTCTATGTGATCGAGCGGCTGATCGACCGCGCCGCGCGCGCGCTCGGCCTCGACCGCGCCGAGATCCGCCGCCGCAACCTGATCCCGAGATCGGCGGTTCCTTACGACAACCGGCTCGGCATGACCTACGATTCGGGCGATTTTCCGTTTGTGTTCGAGACCGCGGCGCGGCTCGGCGACTGGACCGGCTTCGCCGCGCGCCGCCGCGACGCGGCGGGACGCGGCCGGCTCCGCGGCATCGGCATCGCGAACTATATCGATCTGTCGACCGGCGCGCCGGTCGAGCGCGCCGAGATCGACGTGGTGCCGAGCGGACGGCTCGATGTCGTGATGGGCACGCAGGCCTCCGGCCAGGGTCACGAGACCTCGTTCGGCCAGGTCGTCGCCGACCTGATGGAGGTGCCCTTCGACGCGATCACGCTGATCACCGGCGACACCGACGTGGTCAAGGCCGGCGGCGGCACGCATTCCGGGCGCTCGATGCGGATGGGCGCGATCGTCCTCAGCGAGGCCGCGCGCGAGGTGCTCGACAAGGGCCGGCGCATCGCCTCCGTCATGCTCGAGGCCGCGGTCGGCGACATCGGCTATGGCGACGGGCGGTTCCGCGTCGTCGGCACCGACCGCAGCGTCGGATTGTTCGAGGTCGCCGCGGCCGCGCGGACGCGCGCCGATCTTCCCGCGGCGATCAAGGGACCGCTCCGCGGCCTCTGTCAGATCAACCAGCCGATCGCCGCCTTCGGCAATGGGTGCCATGTCTGCGAGGTCGAGGTCGACCCCGATACCGGCGTGGTCGAAATCGCGCGCTATTCCGCGGTCGACGACGTCGGGCGCGCGATCAACCCCCTCACCATCGACGGCCAGACCCATGGCGGCATCGCCCAGGGTTTCGGCCAGGCGCTGCAGGAGCATTGCGTCTACGAGCCGGCGACCGGCCAGATGACGAGCGCGACGTTCATGGACTACGCCATGCCGCGCGCCGACCAGCTGCCCAATTTCGTGACCGAGATCGTCGAGGTGCCGGCGCCGACCAACCCGCTCGGCGTCAAGCCGGGCTCGGAGGGCGGCACCGCGCCCTCGCCCGCCGTCATCACCAACGCGATCGTCGATGCGCTGTCCGACCTCGGCGTCGATCACGTCGAGCTGCCGGCGAGCCCCGAGCGCGTGTGGCACACGATCCAGGCCGCGCGCGCACGGGGCTGACCGTCGCCGTGAGCGCCTTCCGCCTCAACCCGATCACCGGGCGGCGCATCGTCCTCGCACCGGTGCGGCGCGGCCGGCCGAACGATTTCCTCGCCTCGCCCGCCGTCGCGCCGGCACGCTGCCCGTTCTGTCCCGACAACGAATCCGAGGTCGAGACCATCCTCGAGGAGATTCCCAACGCCGATGGCAGATTCTGGCAGGCACGCGCGGTCGCCAACCGCTTTCCGATCGTCGCCGCGCCGGCCGGCCGCCACGAGGTGATCGTCGAGACGCCCGACCACGACCGCGACCTCGCCGATTTCGACGACGACGAGCGCGCCACCGTGCTCGAGCTCTATCGTCGCCGCATCGTCGCGCTCGAGGCCATGCCCGGCGCCGAGGCCGTCGTCCTGTTCCGCAACCGCGGGCCGCGCTCCGGCGCCTCGCTCCAGCATCCGCACGCGCAAGCGATCGCGCTCACCTCCGTGCCGCCGGAGACCGACCGCCGCGCGCGGCAGGCGCGGCTGTTGTGGGCACGGACGCGACGCTGCCCGGTCTGCGATCTCCTCGGCGCCGAGCGCGCGCACGGCGCACGCATGGTCGAGGACGACGGCGGCTTCATCGCCTTCGTCCCCGAGCGCGCCGAGACGCCGTGCGAGATCTGGATCGTGCCCGAGCGCCACGACGCCGATTTCGGCACGCTCCATGCCCACGAGATCGCGGCACTCGCGCGCGTCCTCGGGCGCGTGCTCCGCCGGCTTCGCGCCGCGCGCGGCGATCCCGACTACAACCTGATGCTGCTCGCGCCGCCGCTCGCACTCCGCCCGCGCCCCGAATCGCACTGGTTCTTCCGCCTCCTGCCGCGGACCGGCGGGCCGGCCGGCTTCGAGATCGCCTCCGGGCTCGCCGTCTACGCTTCGACCGCCGAGGCCGATGCGGCGCTCCTCCGCGCGCAACCCGGCTGAGCGTTGGCGCCGGGCGCCGCATCGCCTAGTATCGCGCCGCCACACCAGACGAGACACGCATCAGGAGGTCGCCCCCGATGGGCCAGTTCGCGATCGGCCAGCCCGTTCCCCGTACCGAGGACCCGCGTCTCTTGAAAGGGCTCGGCCGCTATGTCGACGACGTCAATCTGCGCGGCCAGGCCCACGCCTATGTCGTCCGCTCGCCGCACGCGCACGCGCGGATCGTCTCGATCGACAGCCGCGCCGCATCCGCTGCGCCGGGTGTCGTCCTGGTGCTGACCGGCGAGGACTATGCCCGCGACGGGCTCGGTTTTCTCCCGGTCGAGGTGCAGCGGAAGCGGAAGGACGGCGCACCGATGGTCCAGCCGCCCCACCCGGCGCTGGTGAAGGACCGCGTGCGGCTGGTCGGCGACTATGTCGCGTTGATCGTCGCCGAGACCTACGCCGAGGCGAAGGACGCGGCGGAGCTGCTCGAGGTCGGCTACGAGCCCTTGCCCGCGGTCGTCTCCACCGCCGAGGCGATCAAGCCCGGCGCGCCCCGGGTCTGGGACGATTGCCCGGACAATGTGAGCTGGTATGCCGAGCTCGGCAACCGCGCCGCCGCCGACGCCGCGTTCGCGTCCGCCGCCCACGTGACGCGCGCGCATCTCGTCATTCCGCGCATCACGGCGAACACGATGGAGCCGCGCGGCGCGATCGGCGACTACGACCCGCACGAGGAGCGGATGATCCTCCATGTCGGGCCGCAGAACCCGCATCAGCAGCGCCAGCAGCTCGCCGAGATCTTCAAGGTGCCCGAGACGCGCATCCGCGTCGTCGCGACCGACGTCGGCGGCTCGTTCGGCATGAAGGGCGGCTGCTACCACGAGAACGTGCTCGTGGTGTGGGCGGCGCGGAAGCTCGGCCGGCCCGTCAAGTGGGTGAGCGAGCGGAGCGAGGGCCTGATGAGCGACGACCAGGCGCGCGACAACATCACCGACGCCGAGCTCGCGCTCGACAAGGACGGAAAGTTCCTCGCGCTCCGCGTGCGCACGATCGCGGCGATGGGCGCCTATCTCGCGATCCGCGGGCCGATGCCGCCGGTCAACAATCTCGGCACGCTCGCCGGCGTCTACACGACGCCCGCGATCCATGTCGAGGTGACGGCGGTGTTCACCAACACCAACTCGACCGCGCCCTATCGCGGCGCCGGGCGGCCCGAGGCGGCCTATGTGATCGAGCGGCTGATCGACAAGGCCGCGGCCGAGATGGGGTTCGATCGCGTCGCGCTCCGCCGCCGCAATACGATCCCGCCGTCGGCGATGCCGTTCAAGACCGGGCTCGTCTTCACCTATGACTGCGGCGAGTTCGAGAAGAACATGGACATGGCGCTCGAGATGGCCGACTACGCGGGCTACCCCGCGCGCGCCGCCGCGACGAGGACGCGCGGCCGGTTGCGCGGCCTCGGGATCACCAACACGATCGAGCAGGCGGCCTCGCCCAATATCGAGAGCGCGGCGGTGCGCTTCGATCCGTCCGGCACGGTGACGCTCCTGATCGGCTCGGTCTCGCACGGCCAGGGCCACGACACGACGTTCAAGCAGATCCTCTCCGAGAGGCTCGGTCTCGATACCGACCTCATCCGCCTCGTCGCCGGCGACACCGACAAGATCACCTATAGCCGCGGCACCTTCGGCTCGCGCTCGGCGACCACCGCCGGCACCGCGCTCGTCATCGCCGCCGACAAGGTGATCGCCAAGGCGAAGAAGATCGCCGCCCACGTGCTCGAGGCGTCCGAGGGCGACATCGTGTTCGCGGGCGGCCGGCTCACCATCGCCGGCACCGATCGCGGCATCGGGCTGATCGAGGTCGCGAAGATCGCCTATAACCCGGCAAAGCTTCCGGCCGAGATCGAGCCCGGGCTCGACGAGACCGGCCAGTTCCTGCCCAAGGTGCCGAACTTCCCCAATGGCTGCCATGTCTGCGAGGTCGAGGTCGACCCCGAGACCGGGCAGATCACGGTCGAGCGCTACGCCGTCGTCGACGACGTCGGCACCGTGATCAACCCTCTTCTCCTCAAGGGCCAGGTGCATGGCGGCATCGCGCAGGGTCTCGGCCAGGCGCTGATGGAGTATGTCCACTGGGACCACGGCTCGGGCCAGCTCGTGACCGGCTCGTTCATGGACTACGCGATGCCGCGCGCTGACGATCTCTGCGCGATCGAGGTCAAGGCGAACGCGGTGCCGACGAAGACCAACTCGCTCGGCGTCAAGGGTGCGGGCGAGGCGGGAACCGTCGGCGCGTTGCCGGCGGTGATGAACGCGGTGATCGACGCACTCGCGCCGCTCGGCGTCGGCCATATCGACATGCCGCTCACGCCCGAGCGGGTGTGGTCGGCGATCCGCGCGAACGAACGGAGGCGGGCATGAGCATCGATCTCGGCGGCAAGGTCGTCATCGTCACCGGCGGCGGGCGCGGGCTCGGCCGCGCGATGACGCTCGCGCTCGCCGGCGCCGGCGCCCGCGTCGTCGCCGCGATGCACATCGCGAGCGACATCGAGAAACTCGCGGCCGATGCCGTCGGCCTTCCCGGCAAGGTGCACGGGCTCACCGCCGACGTCCGTCGCGCCGAGGACGCGACGCGTATCGTCCGCGAGACGCTCGCCGTGTTCGGCGCGCTCCACGTCGTCGTCAACAACGCGGGCGTCGGCATGCTCCTGATCTCCGAGACCTATAACCGCGTGCCGGTGAAGTTCTGGGAGATCGAGCCGGCGCCGTGGCGCGAGATCATCGAGACCAACGTCAACGGGCCGTTCCACATGGCGCGCGCCGCGGTGCCGCACATGCTGGCCGCGGGCTGGGGCCGCATCGTCAACGTGACGACCTCGATCACGACGATGCAGCGCGCGGGCTATTCGCCCTATGGCTCGTCGAAGGCGGCCCTCGAGGCGCAGAGCGCATCCTGGGCGGGCGATCTCGAGGGCACCAGCGTCACGGTCAACATCCTGGTGCCGGGCGGCGCGGCCGACACCAACCTCCTCCCAGGCGCGGTCGGCGACAAGTCGCGCTCGGGCGCCGACGGCAATCTCCTCGATCCCGCGGTGATGCGGGCGCCGATCCGCTGGCTCGCCTCCGATCTCTCGAACGGCGTCAACGGACGGCGCTTCATCGGGCGCTTGTGGGACGACACGCTGCCGCCCGCCGAGGCGGCCAAGAAGTGCGGCGCCCCGATCGGCTTCGATCCGAAGAAGGCGTGAGCCGGGGTGGCGACGGCCGAGGCTCAGTCCGGCGCGCGGTCGCGCGCGTCGATCGCATCCATGTCGAAGGGATCGGTCGCGACGCGCGGCTCGCGTGCGCGCTCCCGGATCCGCATTATCCACTCGGCCGCGACATAGGATCGTCCGCGCTTCGCCCCGACCGCGCGGAGAAGGCCCTGGTCGACCAGCACCTTCGGATCGCGGCTCGCGGTGTTCTCCGTGATCTCGGCCGCGCTCCGATAGGTCGCGTTGCGCACCCGCCAGCCGAACGCCGCATCGAAGAGCGCCATCACCATGCGCTCGGGCAAGCAGCGGCGGCGCGCTTCCGTCTCGAGGTGGTCCCAGACGCGCACCATCTCGCGGCTCCGCCGGAGGAGCGACGGCGCCTGCCGGTAGTGGGCGACGAGGCAGAAGCGGACCCAGGGCAGCGCGTCGTTCCGCGGCTGCCTCGCGCCGCCGCCGACCGCGGCGAGGACCGCGTAGTAGTCGAGCGTGTTGCGGCCGAGATATTCCTCGATGCTCGAAAAGCGCGGGTCGAGCACGCCTTCGCGCGCGAGCACCATCGTCTGGAGCGCGCGCGCCATCCGGCCGTTGCCGTCCGAGAACGGATGGATCATCACGAGATTGAGGTGGGCGAGCGCCGCGCGCACCATCGCCGGCAGGCCGTCGTCGTGGTTGAGCGCGGCGACGAGCTCGGTCATCAGCGCCGGGACCAGCGCCGCGTCGGGGCCCTCGTAGACGATGTCGCCGTCGGGGTCGCGCCGGACGAAGCTCGCGCCTGGCCGCCAGCGCCCCGGGTGCTCCGTGAGCTCGTGGCCCAGCATCATGTAGTGGAGGCCCTTGATCACGCCCTCGCCGTAGGCAAAGTGCGGGTCGGCGGCGAGCTGCAGGATGTAACTGAGGGCATTGCGATAGCCGACCACCGCCTGCCACGCGGTCGCGTCGGCATCGTCCGAACTTTCGCCGATGATCGCGTCGATCGCCGCGTCGCGGGTCACGACGTAGCCCTCGATGCTGTTCGAGCCCTGGATGGCGCGGGCGAAGGTGGTCCGGCGCAGGAGGCCGGTCCAACGCTGCGGCGCCTGCCGCGTCTGATAGCGGAGCTGCGCGCGCAGGGAGTCGATCCGCGCCACGACCGCGGCGAAGTCGGGCGGCAATTCTCTAACAACGAAGATCATTTCTTATGCCAGCTTAAATCAGTTAAAAACTGACTTCTTCCCCCTCTGCAACTGATTATCCGGCATCGGCACCCGCCGGCCCCGGCCGGTTGCCTCCCCCCGGCCCATGGGCTATGTCACGCCGGTCGGACGCAATCCACACATCACCGGGGGACGACATGGCCAAGTTCGGCATGGGGCAGGGCATTCCGCGGACCGAGGACCCCCGGCTGCTCCGCGGCGGCGGGCGCTATGTCAGCGACATCGTCCTGCCGCGGGAGGCCGCCGGCCACGCCCTCCGCTCGCCGCACGCCCACGCCCGCATCCGCGGCATCGACACCGCCGCCGCCGCCGCCGCGCCCGGGGTGATCGCGGTCCTGACCGGGGCTGATTACGCCGCCGACGGGCTCGGCGACATGCCGGTCGCGATCATGCGCAACCGGAAGGACGGCACGCCGATGTACGTGCCGCCGATGCCGGCGCTGGTGAAGGATCACGTCAAGCTGGTCGGCGACATGGTCGCCTTCGTCGTCGCCGAGACGGCGGCCCAGGCGAAGGACGCGGCCGAGCTGATCGAGGTCGACTACGAGCCGCTGCCGGCGGTCGCCGACACCGCGGCGGCGATCAAGCCCGGCGCGCCCGCCGTGTGGCCCGCCAACCCGGACAATGTCTCGTTCTATTTCGAGATCGGCAACCGCGCCGGCGTCGAGGCCGCGTTCAAGGCCGCACATCACGTGACGACGCTCGACCTCGTCATCACGCGCGTCGCCGTCAACCCGATGGAGCCGCGCTCGGCGCTCGCCGACTACGACGCGTGGACCGGCCGCTACACGCTCTATGCCGGCGTGCAGGGCCCGCACGCGATGCGCGCGATGGCGGCGGCGATCTTCAAATTGCCCGAGGACAATTTCCGCATCGTCAGCCCCGACATGGGCGGCGGCTTCGGCATGCGCTCGAGCCCCTACCGCGAATACGTGCTCTGCCTGTGGGCGTCGCGGCGCACCGGCCGGCCGGTCAAGTGGGTGAGCGAGCGGTCGGAGGCCTTCGTCTCCGACGACCAGGCGCGCGACAACGTGACCACGATCGCGCTCGCCCTCGACAAGGACGGCAAGTTCCTCGGCCTCCGCGTCGAGACCGTCGCCGCGATCGGCGCCTATATGGCCAATCTCGGCGCGCATTCGCCGACCAACAATCTCGGCAGCCTGTCCGGCGTCTACACAACCCCCGCGGTGCTCGCACAGGTGACGGCGGTCTGGACCAACACGCCCTCGACCGCGCCCTATCGCGGCGCCGGCCGGCCCGAGGCGACCTATGTGCTCGAGCGGGTCATCGACAAGGCGGCACGCGAGATGAAGATCGACCGGTTCGAGCTCCGCCGCCGCAACCTGATCCCGGCGAGCGCGATGCCGTACAAGACCGGCTTCGTCTTCACCTATGATTCGGGCGATTTCGCCAAGAACATGGACGACGCGCTCCGGCTCGCCGATGTCGCGGGCTTCGCGCAGCGCAAGGAGGACTCGCGCCGGCGCGGGCGTTTGCGCGGGCTCGGCTTCGCCAACGCGATCGAGCAGTCGGCGGGCGCGTTCGAGGAGACGGCCGAGATCCGGATCGACGCGAGCGGGTTCCTTACCTTGCACATGGGCACGCACAGCCACGGCCAGGGCCACGACACCGCCTTCCGCCAGATCCTCTGCGATCTCCTCGGCGTCGAGTTCGAGAACATCCGCCTCGTCCAGGGCGACACCGACCAGGCGATCCACGGCCGCGGCACCTTCGGCTCGCGCTCCTCCGGCGCCGGCGGCGCGGCGATGAAGCGCGCGGCCGAGCGCATCATCGAGAAATGCCGCAAGATCGCCGCGCACCGGCTCGAGGCGGCGGTCGACGACATCGCGTTCAAGGACGGCGTGTTCGCGGTCGTCGGCACCGATCGGCGGATGACCATCAAGGAGGCCGCCGCCGCCGCCTATTCGCCGATGATGCTGCCGAAGGACGTCGAGGCGGGGCTCTCGGAATATGCCGTCTGGGTGCCGCCGGCGCCGACATTCCCCAATGGCTCGCATGTCTCGGAGGTCGAGATCGACCCCGAGACCGGCACGCTCCATCTCGATCGCTACATCGTCGTCGACGACGTCGGCACGATCGTCAACCCGCTCCTCCTCAAGGGCCAGCTCCACGGCGGCATCGTCCAGGGCGTCGGCCAGATCCTGATGGAGACGATGGTCTATGACAGCGACTCCGCGCAGGTGCTGTCGGGCTCGTTCATGGACTACACCATGCCGCGCGCCGACGACCTGCCGTTCTTCGAGATCGGATCGAACATCGTGCCGTCGCCGACCAACCCGCTCGGCATCAAGGGCGCGGGCGAGGCGGGATGCGTCGGCGCGATGCCGTGCGTGATGAGCGCGGTCGTCGATGCGCTGGCCGATGCCGGCGTCGCGCATTTCGACATGCCGGCCTCGCCCGCGCGCATCTGGGCGGCGATCCGGGCGGCGCGCGGGGCGCGCGCGGCCTAAACCGACGCGCGGCCGGGTGCCGTGGCGAAGCCGCCGCTCCGCGTCCGCCTCCGCAACTGGGCCGGCCACCTCAAGCGCGAGGTGGTCGCGCTCGGACTCGCCGCGCGCGATCCGCGCGTGCCGTGGTATGCCAAGGCGGTCGCGCTCGCGGTCGTGGTCTATGCGCTGTCGCCGATCGACCTGATCCCCGACTTCATCCCGGTGCTCGGCCTTCTCGACGACGTCATCCTGGTGCCGCTCGGCGTTCTCGTCGCGGTGCGGCTCATTCCGCGCCCGGTGATGGCCGAGCTTCGCCGGCGCGCCGCCGACGAGACGGTGCGAGGCTCGAGCCGAACGGGCGTCGTCGCGGTCGTCGTGGTCTGGATCGTGCTCGCGGCACTTCTCGCCTGGTGGCTCCTCGGCTGAGCGCCGCGGCTATCGAAACGCTGCCCGCTCGGCATTTCCCGCCCGACCGCCGCCTTGCGACCCTGGTCTTCGCCAGAGACCGGGAGCGCCTCATGACCACCGCCGTCCGCGACACCATCCGCCGCATCCTCGCCGCTCATGCCGCACTCGACCGCGACCGCGCGCTCCTCGTCGGACTGAGCGGCATCGACGGAGCCGGCAAGGGTCACGTCGCCGCCCTCCTCGCCGCCGCGCTCCGTGCCTCCGGACGCCGCGTCGCGCCGATCGGCGTCGACGGCTGGCTCAACCCGCCGGCGGTCCGCTTCGCCCGCGCCGATCCGGCGCGTCACTTCTACGATCACGCGCTCCGCTTCGAGACGCTGTTCGACGATCTCCTCCTGCCGCTCCGGGCGCGCCGCTCGATTCGTCACGAGGCGCTTCACATGGACGAGACGGCGACCGAGCCCTATCCGCGCCGCTATGCGTTCGACGCCATCCATATCGTCCTGGTCGAGGGGATCTTCCTGTTCAAGCGCACGCTGCGCCCGCACTTCGATCTCGCCGTCTGGATCGACTGCTCGTTCGAGATCGCGCTCGAGCGTGCGATCGATCGCGCCCAGGAGGGCCTCTCCCCGGCCGAGACGATCGCCGCGTACCGGACGATCTATTTCCCGGCGCAGGCGATCCACCTCGCGCGCGACGCCCCGCGCGAGCGGGCCGACGCCTTCCTCGTCAACGATCGCCGCCGCGGCGCGCTTGCGGCGTAGCGGCTAGAGCGCGCAGGTGCGGAAGCCGGCGAACAGATCGCGGCGCTGCGGTTGGTAGAAGTTCCGCCACGTGTTCCAGATGCAGCGCCCGCGCGTCGTCCACGACCCGCCGCGCAGCACCTTGTGGTCGTAGAACCAGGGCGCAGAGTATTCCCGGTAGGGATCGGCGGAGAAGCCGGGGAACGGCGCGAACGCGTCCGCGGTCCATTCCCAGACATTGCCGATCATCTGCCGGCAGCCGAACGCGCTGTCGCCGTCGGGAAAGGCCGCGACATCGACCGGCCCCGCGACAGTCGCATCGAGCGCGGCGCGCGTCGCATCGGGGGCCGCATCGCCCCACGGGTAGCGGCGCTTCTCCGGCGCGAGGCCGCCACGGCCGTCGGGCGCGCGCGAGGCCGCGACCTCCCACTCGGCCTCGGTCGGCAGTCGTCGTCCGGCCCAGCGGCAATAGGCGTTCGCCTCGTGCCAGTTGACGTGGACCATGGCCGCGTGTGGCGCGACCGGCTCGATCGCATCGAAGCGGCGCACCAGCCAGCGCGTGCCGTCGCGCTCCCAGTAGAGCGGCGCCTCCGCGCCGGCGCGCACCCGCCACGCCCAGCCGTCGTCCGACCACCATTCGCGGCGGCGGTAGCCGCCGTCGTCGGCGAAGGCGGCGAACGCGCCGGCGGTGACGGTCGCGCGCGCGATCCGGAACGGCGCCACCGCGAGCGTGTGGCCCCATTTCTCGTTGTCGAACACGAAGGGCTGGTCGGGCCGGCCGCCGAGGAGGTGCGTGCCGCCCGGGATCTCGGCATCGCCCGGCCACGGCCCGGCACCCGCCGTCGCCGCGCGCGCGAAGCGCGGCGCCGGGTAGCCGAGCGTCTGGCGGCCATAGGTGAACGCCTCGTCGTGCATGTCCTCGTGATAGACGGCAAGCTGCGTGAAATAGCTGTCGCGCGGGCTCGCGGTTCCGGCGCCGAGGCGATCGACCAGCGCGTCGCGCACAGAGGCCCGGTAATCGAGCGTCGCCGCGAGCGTCGGCAGCGGGATGTCCCAGCGGAGCGAATGATAGATCCGGATCGAATCGTAGAGCGGATCGGCGTTGGCGAGGAACGACGGACGGCCGTCGACAGTGCGCAGCACGAAATACTCGCTGAACCACGCGACGTGGCCGATCTCCCACAGAAGCGGATTGACCGTCGCGAGCCGCGGCCCGATAAGCTGGCGCTCGTCGAGATCGGCGACGAGCGCCCCGGTGCGGGCGTCGGCGTCGCGGATCATCGCCACGAGCGCCGCCGCCGGAAGCGGCGCGGCAGTCTCCACACGCATGCGGTGAACCCTTGCGTATCGCGCTCGTCACGCCCGCACCGCCGCGCTCGCTCAACGGCAACCGCAACACGGCGCTGCGATGGGCCGGCATCTTGCGGCGGCTGGGCCACCGAGTCCAGGTTTCGCTCGACTGGGACGGCGCGCCCGCCGATCTGATGGTCGCGCTGCACGCGTGGCGGAGCGCCGCCGCGATCGCCGCCTTCGACCGGGCGGTTCCCGACCGCCCGCTCGTCGTCGCGCTCACGGGCACCGACATCTACCGCTTCCAGGCGAGCGATCCGGCGCCGACGCTCGCCTCGATGCGATGTGCCGATCGCCTGATCGGCCTGCACGACCGCGTCGCCGCCGACATCCCGGCCGCGTTCGCGGGGAAGCTCCGCGTCATCCACCAGTCGGCCGCGCCGCTCCGCCGCACGGCGCCGCGCACACGCCGCTTCGAGGTCGTCGTCGTCGGCCATCTCCGCGACGAGAAGGACCCGCTCCGCGCCGCGCTCGCCGCACGGCTCGCGCCCGCGTCCTCGCGGCTTGCCGTCACCCATCTCGGCAAGGCGCACGAGGCGGCCTGGGCGGCGGCGGCCGAGGCCGAGATGGCGGCCAACCCGCGCTATCGCTGGCGGGGCGAGGTGGCGCACGCCGAGGTCCGCCGCGTGATGGCGCGCGCCCGGCTGATGGTTCTCTCCTCGATCATGGAGGGCGGCGCCAACGTGATCTCGGAGGCGGTCGCGGCGGATCTGCCGGTGATCGCCTCGGCGATCCCGGGCTCGATCGGCCTCCTCGGCGACGACCACCCGGGCTACTACGCGGCCGGCGACACGGCGGCGCTGGCGCAGCTCCTCGCGCGCGCCGAGCGCGAGCCCGCGTTCCTCGCAGCGCTCGGTGCCGCCGGCCGGCGCCGCGCCCGCCTGTTCACCCGCGACCACGAGACCGCCGCGTGGCGGGCGCTCCTCGCCGAGCTCGGCGTCGGCTAAGTTGGGGCTTTGCAAGCGCGGGCAAGCTTGGCACAACACGGTCGGACAACGAGGAGAACGCACCGTGGAGTTCGACAACAGGTTTGAGGTTCCGGTCCCGGTCGACGAGGCGTGGAAGGTCCTGATGGACATCCCGCGGATCGCGCCGTGCCTGCCCGGCGCCGAGCTCACGGAGGTCGTCGACGCGAGCACCTTCAAGGGCAAGGTCTCGGTGCGGCTCGGCCCGGTCGCCCTCACCTTCGCCGGCACCGCGAAGATCGAGAACCGCGACGACGTCAACCACAGCGCGCGCGTCAAGGCGCAGGGCGCCGATTCCAAGGGCCGCGGCGGCGCCAACGCCGAGGTCGACTTCCGCCTCGTTCCCGCCGGCACGGGCTCGGCGGTCCTGATCCACACCAATCTCAATCTGTCGGGCTCGGTCGCGCAATATGGCCGCGGCGTCGGCATGATCGCCGATCTCTCCTCGGCGCTGATCAAGCAGT
>VGEU01000029.1 GCA_016869145.1 Alphaproteobacteria bacterium
GCGGTGCGCACGCGCCTCGCCCGCACCGGCGAAGGCGCGGGCGTGCCGGTGGTCTGCGTCGGCAACGTCGTCGCGGGCGGCGCCGGCAAGACGCCGCTCGCGCTCGCCATAACCGCGCGCATGCAGGGCGAGGGCCGCGCGGTCCATTTCCTGACCCGCGGCTATGGCGGTCGTGTCGCCGGGCCGCACCGCGTCGCCGCCGCGCGCGACGAGGCCGAGAGCGTCGGCGACGAGGCCCTCCTCCTCGCCCGGATCGCGCCGACCTGGGTCGCCCGCGACCGGATCGCCGGCGCGCGCGCGGCCGTCGCCGCCGGCGCCGGGCTGATCGTGATGGACGACGGCTTCCAGAACCCGGCGCTCGCCAAGGACGTCGCGATCCTCGCGATCGACGGCGGCTACGGCTTCGGCAACGGCCGCGTGATGCCGGCGGGGCCGCTCCGCGAGCCGGTCGCCGATGCGCTCCGGCGCGCCGATGCGGCGGTCGTGATCGGCGCCGATGCGGTCGGCATCGCGCGACGTCTCGGCGATGCGCTGCCGCTGTTCGCCGCGCGTCTCGAGCCGACCGATGCCGGCATGGCGATCGCGGGCGGACGCGTCGTCGCCTTCGCGGGCATCGGCCGGCCCGAGAAGTTCTTCGCGACGCTGCGCGCGATGGGATGCACGCTCGTCGCGACACGCGCCTTCCCCGACCATGCGCGCTACGATCCCGACACGATCATGGACCTCGTCGACCGCGCCGCGGCCGCGAACGCCTTGCCCGTCACCACGGAGAAGGATTTCGTCCGCCTGCCGCCCGAGGCGCGCGCGATGGTGCGGGCGTTGCCGGTGCGTCTCGTCCTCGCCGAGCCCGAGCGCTTCGCGGCCCTCCTGACACAGAAGCTCGCGCGTCATGGCTGATTCCTTGGCGCGCCGGCTCCGCTACCGCATCGAGGCGATCGCCGTGACGGCGCTGTTCGGGTTGTTCGGCGCCATGCGGCCCGAGCGCGCCTCGGCGATCGGCGGCGCGATCGCGCGCACGATCGGCCCGCTTTTGCCGGTGTCACGCCGCGCGGGTTCCAGTCTCGCGCGCGCGCTGCCCGAGCTCGGTGCCGGCGAGCGCGCGCGCATCGTGCGTCGGATGTGGGACAATCTCGGCCGCGTCGCCGGCGAGTACCCGCACGTTCAGGCGATCGCCGAGACGCCGGGCTATGTCGAGATCGTCGGCGCCGAGAATCTCGACCCGGTCATGGGCGAGGGCCAGGCGGCGATCCTCTTCTCCGCCCATCTCGCGAACTGGGAGGTCTTCGCGGCGAGTGCCCACGCCTACGGCCTCGGCTACGCCCAGATCGAGCGTGCGCCGAACAACCCGCTGGTGCAGCAGATCATCCGGCGGATGCGCAACCTGCCGCCCGAGGAGGTGATCGAGAAGGGGCGCGCCGGCGCGCGGCGCACGGTCGAGGTGCTGGCCAAGGGCGGCCGGCTCGGGCTTCTGGTCGACCAGAAGCTCAACGAGGGCATCGCGGTGCCGTTCTTCGGCCGCCCCGCCATGACCGCACCGGCGCTCGCCCAGCTCGCCCGTCGCTTCGCCTGCCCCGTGATCCCGGTCCGCATCGAGCGGCTCGACGGCTGCCGCTTCCGGGTCACGGTCTATCCGGCGATGACGGTTCCGCGGTCCGGCGATGCCGCGGCCGACGCGCTCGCCTTCATGACGGCAGTCAACGCGACGATGGAATCGTGGATCCGGTCCCGGCCGGACCAGTGGCTCTGGTTGCACCGCCGCTGGCCCGAGCCGGCATAGGCGGCACGACGAGCGCCGGGTCGAGCGGCAGCGACCCGAGATTCATGCCCCAGTGGAGATGCGGTCCGGTCACCCGGCCGGTGCCGCCGAGGCGGCCGATCGGCGCGCCGCGGGCAACCTCGTCGCCCTCGCGGACCACGATGGCGTCGAGATGGGCGTAGAGCGTCGACAGCCCGAGGCCGTGGTCGAGGATCACCGTGTGCCCGGTGAAGAACATGTCGTGCGCGGCGAGCGAGACGACGCCGTCGGCGGCGGCGAGGATCGGCGTGCCGACAGGTGCCGCGACGTCGACGCCGAAATGAGGTCGGCGCGGCTCGCCGTTCAGGATCCGCTGGCTGCCATAGACGCCCGAGATGCGGCCCTCGGCCGGCCACGCGAACCCGCCAAGCCAGCGCGGCCGATCGCTGTCGCGCGACCACGCGGCGACGATCGCCTTCCGCTCGCGCGCGATCCGCTCGAGATCATCGGGCGAGGGTGTCACCTGGCGCGGCGGCAGGCCGTCGATCCGCTGGATGTCGAACGTGCGGGGTGAGATCGCGAGCGCGCGTTCGTGCCGTGTCCCGTCGCGGAAGATCACCGAGACCTTGTTCTCGGCCGGCGCCTCGCGCGCGAAGCCGAGGAGGAAATTGCCGTCGCGGTCGACGCGGACCGGCTTGTCGTCGAGCGCGACGCGCGCGCCGGACGGCACACGCCCGCGGACGAGACCGCCCTGCGTGAACGCGCCCTCGAGCACGAGCCGATCGTCGGCGGCCGCCGGGCTCGCGGCCACGAGCGCTGCGAGGAGGACGGCGAGCATGCGCGTCACAGGAGGCTCCCCTGATCATCGTCACGGCCGCCACGGCGGCGCGGCTTCTTGTCGCCGTCGATCGTGGCGCGCCGCGTGCCGTCCTGGAACTGGAGCGTCACCGACATCCCCGGGTCGGTGTCGCCGGCGCGCGTGATCGGACGCTCATCGTGGCGGACGAGAACGAAGCCGCGCGCGAGCACGCCGCGATAGGAGAGCGAATCGAGGAGCCGGGCGAGCGACTCGAGCCGCAGGCGGCGATCGCGCGCGAGCCGGGCGACGGCCGCGGCGAGCCTGGCGGACGCGCCGAGCCCCTCGAAGC
Organism: Alphaproteobacteria bacterium; assembly: GCA_016869145.1. GTDB lineage: Bacteria > Pseudomonadota > Alphaproteobacteria > MPNO01 > VGEU01 > VGEU01. Next base: position 2,884 of record VGEU01000029.1, read on the forward strand.
GGGCGATGCGGTCGCCGAGGACGCCGTGGACGCGGCGATCGAGACGGAGCGCGAGCGCCGCGAGAGCGTCGGCGCGGCGTCGGATCTGATCTTCCGGTGTGCGCAGCCGCGCCGCCGCCTGCTGCAACCCGAGGCCGCGCAGCCGGACGAGCTGGCGGATGCCGCCCGCGAGCCGGTCGGCGAGATCGTCGAGACGCTGATCGGCGAGCTCGAACAGCCGCGCCGGGACCGGCAGGCCGCGGGCGAGGCCCTCGATCCGCGCCCGCGCCAGCCGGAGCGTACGGTCGGCGGCGGCGACGAGGCGCCGCTCGTGGTCGAGCACCTGCGCGAGGATCTCGGCGCGGACCGGGACCGCCATCTCGGCCGCGGCCGTCGGCGTCGGTGCGCGGCGGTCGGCGGCGAAGTCGATCAGCGTCGTGTCGGTCTCGTGGCCGATCGCCGAGATCAGCGGGATCGCGGACGCCGCCGCGGCGCGGACGACGACCTCCTCGTTGAACGCCCACAGATCCTCGAGGCTGCCGCCGCCGCGCGCGACGATGAGGAGATCGGGACGCGGCACGGAGCCGTCGGGGCCGAGGCTGTTGAAACCTCGGATCGCGGCGGCGATCTTCTCGGCCGCGCCCTCGCCCTGGACGGGGACCGGCCAGAGGAGGACACGACGCGGGAAGCGATCGGCGAGCCGGTGCAGGATGTCGCGGATGACCGCGCCGGTCGGCGAGGTGACGACACCGATGACGGCGGGGAGAAACGGGATCGGCTTCTTGCGCGCCGGATCGAACAGGCCCTCGGCGAGGAGCTTCTTGCGCCGGTCCTCGAGGAGCTTGAGGAGCGCGCCTTCACCGGCGAGCTCGACCGCCTCGATGACGAGCTGGTATTTCGAGCTCCGCGGATAGGACGAGACACGCCCGGTGCAGACAACCTCCATCCCCTCCTCGATTCGGAGACCAATCCGGCCGACCGTGCCCTTCCAGCACACCACATCGAGGACCGCGCCTTCGTCCTTCAACGTGAAGTAGAGATGCCCCGAGCCGTGATAGTTCGGTCGCGACACCTCGCCGCGCACGCGGACGTGCTCGAAGCTTCCCTCGAGCGTCCGCTTCACCGCGCCGGCGATCTCGCTGACGGTGTATTCGGCGATGTTGGCGACGGCCTCTCCGGCCGCCGCGCGCGCGGGCGATTCGTCGATCATGCGAGGCCGAATTCTATGCTATTCGATGCGCGATGCGCCAGGAGCGCGCGACGGAGGGCGGACGGCGGATGAAGGTGCTGGTGGTCGGTTCGGGCGGACGGGAGCACGCGCTCTGTTGGGCGATCGCGGGCTCGCCCCTCCTCACCGCGCTCTACTGCGCGCCGGGCAATGCCGGCATCGCGGCCGAGGCGCGTTGCGTCCCGATCGCCGCCGACGACATCGACGCGCTCGTCCATTTCGCGCTCAAGGAGCGGATCGACTTCGTCGTCGTCGGACCCGAGGGGCCGCTCGTCCTCGGCCTGGTCGACCGTCTCGGCGCCGTCGGCATCAAGGCGTTCGGGCCGAACGCCGCGGCGGCGCGGCTCGAGGGATCGAAGGCCTTCACCAAGGATTTCTGCACCCGCCATGGCATCCCGACCGCCGCCTATGGCCGCTTCACCGATGCAGACGCGGCGAAGTCATATGTGCGCGCCCACGGCGCGCCGATCGTCGTCAAGGCCGACGGTCTCGCCGCGGGCAAGGGCGTGATCATCGCCGAGCGCGTCGCGGACGCCGAGGCGGCGATCGATGCGATGCTGCGCGACGGCGCGTTCGGCGCGGCCGGGGCGGAGATCGTGGTCGAGGAGTTCCTCGCGGGCGAGGAGGCGAGCTTCTTCGCACTCTGCGACGGGACGACCGCGCTCCCGTTCGGCACCGCCCAGGACCACAAGCGGGTCGGCGACGGCGACACGGGACCCAACACCGGCGGTATGGGCGCCTATTCGCCGGCGCCGATCGTCACTGACGCGATCGCCGCGACCGTCATGGAGCGGATCGTCCGCCCGACGCTCGCCGGCATGCGCGCCGAAGGTGCGCCCTTCGCCGGCGTCCTCTATTGCGGTCTGATGCTCACGTCGAAGGGGCCGCAGCTCCTCGAGTACAATGTCCGCTTCGGCGATCCCGAGTGCCAGGTGCTGATGCCACGGCTCAAGTCCGACGTCCTGCCGGCGCTCATCGCCGCCGCCGACGGCGTGCTCAACGCCTTCGATGTGCGCTGGCACGACGCCGCCGCGCTCTGCGTCGTGATGGCGGCGCGCGGCTATCCCGGCGCCTATGCAAAGAACACCGAGATCCGCGGTCTCGACGCGACCAGAGATGCCGACGATCTCTGGGTGTTTCATGCCGGCACCGTGCGCGAGGGCGATCGCGTTGTCGCGACCGGCGGCCGCGTCCTCGGCGTCACCGCGCTCGCGCCCGGTTTCGCCGCCGCACAGGCGCGCGCTTATGCGGCGGTCGACCGGATCGACTGGCCGGACGGCTTCTGCCGCCGCGACATCGGCTGGCGCGTCCTCGCGCGGGCGCGGACCTAGCGCCGCTTGCGCGCGCGCGCGGGCGCCGACTGCTCGGGCGGATAGACGAGAGCGAGCGACGGCTTCTGCACCGGGCGCGGGGATGCGGATGGCCGGGTGCGACCGCGCCCGCGTCGGAACTTCTCGAGCTCGGCCTCCATCGCCTTGTACTGCGCGACCTTGAGCCGAAGCGACAGGAGCTGGAACCGGCGCGCCTCGTGGCGGGCGCCGGGATGCGCCTCGACGCGCGCCTCGACCGCCTCGAGCGCGGCGCGCTCGTGGCAGATGCGCCCGAGATAGGCGTCGAGCTCGCGCATCGCGAGCGCCTCGTCGGCGAAATTGCCGAAGAAGATCCGGAGGAGGACCTCGTCGCGGGTGATCGAGGCGCCGATCGGCTCGTTGACGAAGCGCGCGAGCGCGTCCTTCCCGGCAGGCGTGACGGAGTGGACTTGCTTGTCGGGCTTGCCGGCCTGCGGCACGCGGCGGCTCTCGATCAGCCCCTCGTCGCGGAGCGCGCGGAGCGTGTTGTAGACCTGCGGCCCGGTGACGTTCCAGATGAAATGGATCGACCGGTCGATCGTGCGCTTGATGTCGTAGCCCGACGCCGGCTTGAGCGCGAGAAGCCCGAGGACGGCGAAACGGAGGCTCATGCGTCGCCGCCCGGTCTCAGCGGCCCTTATACTGCGGCGGTCGCTTCTCGCGGAACGCCTTGACGCCTTCCTTGTGATCCTGGCTCACGATCAGCGCGCTCTGCGCCATGCGCTCGAGGATGCGGCCGGTGGTTGGGTCCATCGTGTGCGCGGCGTTGATCACGGCCTTCGCGGCGCCGAGCGCCTGGGGTGCTTTCTTGACGAGCTTGTCGGCGAGCGTGCGCGCCTCGTCGGCGAGCTTGTCCTTCGCGACGACGCGCGTCACGAGCCCGATATGGAGCGCGCGCGCGGCGTCGATGAACTCGCCGGCGAGCACGAGCTCCTTCGCCCAGCCGGGACCGATCATGCGTGCGAGCCGCGAGCAGCCGCCAGAGCCGGGCACGAGGTTGATGTTGCCCTCGGTGAAGCCGAAGCGCGTGTCGTCGGCGGCGATGCGGAAATCGGCCGCCATCGCGAGCTCGAGCCCACCGCAGGCGCAGGTGCCGAAAACGGCCGCGATCACCGGCACCTCGACGCGCTCCAGCACGTCGAAGAAATCGTGGATCCAGCGATACTCGGTCCGGAACCGGGAGGCGGTCCAGTCGTGCTCGAACCACGACAGATCGGCACCGGCCCCGAAGGCGCGATCGCCGGCGGCGAAGATCGCGACGCAGCGTATCTCCGGGTTGCGCTCGATCTCGAGCTGGAGCGCGGTGAAGTCGCGCTGCATCTCGGCGTTGAAGGTGTTGAGGCGTTCAGGCCGGTTGAGCGTGATCTCGAACACCGGTCCGCGCATCGCGACCTTGACGGCCTTGTATTGATAGCCCGGATTGAGGACGGGATTGTCGCCGGTCATGACCGCCTTCGCGCCTACTGGTTGGTGGCGAGGATAGCGCGGGTCGACGGCATCAGCTCGGCGCCGATCTTGTCGAACGTCGCCATCGACGGGAACTTGAGCCCGACCTGGCGCATATAGCCGACCATCTCCTCGAGATAGCGATTCACCACCGCTTCGGTCGTGTGGCGCTTGAGCCCGACCTTGATGCAGTAGTCGTTGTCGGCGCCGGTCGGCCGGCCGAAGGCGCGCTTGATGGTGACCGGCAGCATCTGGTTGTAGAGCGTCTGGAACTCGGCGAAGAGCTTCTTGTCCTTGGCGAACTCGCGCAGATTGTCGACACCGTTGCCGTAGTGGCCTTCCTCGTCGTCGAGGACCTTGCCCATCGCCTCGGCCCACGGCACGTAGCTCGAATCGCGGTATTCCATGATCTGGTGGCTGCCGGCGCGGTCGACGGTGAAGTTGAACACCGCGACATGGACCCAGTTGTCCATGTCGAGCGACCAGAACGCGGCCGCCGGCGGCCGTGAGCGGAACACCTCCTCCGGATCGACGCCGAGGTCCTCGAACAGCTGGCACATGCGCTGGCTGTGCTCGGCCTCCTCCTCGGCGAACTCCGCGGCGAGAAGCCGTTCCTTGAGGGTCGGTGCGCAGCCGATCGAGCGCCCGAACACCTCCGCCGTCGCGGTCTCGGCATAGAACTGCCGCGTCATGAGCCGGAGCAGCATGTCGCGGTATTCGCCGGTCGCTTCCTTCGGCGTGCGGACGGTGATGGCGGTCATGGGCTCTCCCTCCCGATCAGGTGCCGCGCTACGCGGCCCAGTTGGTCGAGCTAATTAAAAACTAACCTAGGGGTCGTCAAGCGCTTACCGAGCGCCCAAGCGGCCGCGCCGGGACGACGGCGTGATGCTACTCCGCGGCGTTCTGCGCGATCGACTTCATGCCCTTGCGGTAGCGCGTCCACGCCTCGTCGAGCGCCTTCAGGCAGTCGGGGTCGAAGTCGTGGCGCGGATAGGGCTCGGGCTGCCAGTAGTTGTTGCGGTCGCGGCCGCGCACGACGACGGCGGTCGCGTTCTCGAACTGCGCCTGGCGGCAATGCGCCGGCGCGATGTGCACGGCGAAGCCGATGCGGACGTCGTCGGAGGCGTTCGGCTCCGAGGAGTGGAACAGCTTGTTGTGGTGGAGCGAGAACTGGCCGGCATCGAGCTCCATGAAGTCGGCGTTCGTTTCGTCGACGTTGAGGATCGTCTGGCCGCGCGACAGGAGGTTCTTGGGATCATAGGTCTCGACATGCGGCACAACCGCCGCGCCCTTGTGGCTGCCCGGGATCACCCGCATGCAGCCCGAATCGCGGCGCGCGCGCGACAAGGCGATCCACGCGGTGACCGATTCCGGCGGGTCGATGCCGTAATAGGTCGAATCCTGGTGCCAGGAGATGAACCGGATGTCGTGCGCCTTCTTGGTGAACCAGCTGGTGCCCCAGATGATGACGTCGGGGCCGGCGACGTCTTCGAAGGCATCGGCGAGGCGGGGGTGGCGGATCAGCTTGCAGAGCCAGGGAAACGGCAGATGCGCCTTGATGCGGTAGCGGCTCTGCGCCTCGGCACCGATCGTCGCCTCGAGCTCCTCAAACCGGCGCCGGTAATCGGCCACCTCGGCCGGGGTCAACAGGTTGATCGGGTACGCATAGCCGTCGCGGTGGAACTTCTCGACCTGTTCCTGCGTCAAGGCCTTGGGCATCGCGGTCTCCTGATCCTCGCCGTCTGCACGCGCCGGCCAAGCATAGCCGAGGTTGTGGCCCAAGGGCAAACCGGGCGCGTTCTGACCGTCGCCGATTGCGGTTAATCTCGCCCGATCCGCGACGAGCGAGGGAACGATGCGCACCAACCGAATCCGCGAGCTGTGGGCAGCGGGCAAGCCCGTGGTCAACGCCTGGCTCCAGATCCCGAGCGGGTTTTCCGCCGAGGTCATGGCGCACATGGGCTGGGACGCGGTCACCGTCGACATGCAGCACGGCGTCGTCGACTACCAGGCCGCCGTCCAGATGTTCACCGCGATCTCGACGACGGCGGCGGTACCGATGGCGCGCGTGCCGTGGAACGATCCGGCGATCATCATGAAGGTGCTGGACGGCGGCGCCTACGGCTTGATCTGCCCGCTCGTCAACGACCGCGCCGAGGCGGAGCGCTTCGTCGGCGCCTGCCGCTACCCGCCGGAGGGCTATCGCTCGTCGGGGCCGATCCGCGCCGCGCTCTATGGCGGGCCCGACTACATTCAGCACGCCAACACGACCATCGTCACGATGGCGATGATCGAGACTCGCGAGGCGATCGCCAATCTCGACGCCATCACCGCGACGCCCGGCCTCGACGGCATCTATATCGGGCCCTCGGACCTTTCGATGACCCATGGCGGCAGCCCCGGCCTCGACCAGACCGACCCCAGGATCGTCGCGCTGATCGAGAAGGCGCTCGCCGCGGCGAAGCGGAACGGCATCAAGGCCGGCATCCAGACCAACAACGTCACCTATGCCAAGAGGATGGTCGCGCTCGGCTTCGATCTCGTCACCATCTTCTCCGACACCCGCCTGATGGTCGCCGCCGGCGCGCGCATGTTCCAGGAATGGCGTGAGGAGGCCGCGGCCGCGGCGAAACCGGGCTCGGTCTATTGAGATTTGATGGCCGGCCCCGAGCGGCGATGGTGACCGGACCGCGTTGATGTTGTAGGTTCAACCAACAATAACGACCCAGACGCGGACGTCCGCCTCGGGTGGGCGATACCGCCGGTCATCGCGCCACGGGGAGGATTCTCATGGTCGCCTTCACCATCAATGGCCGTCCGGCCGACGTCGCCAAACCGCCGGCGACCTCGCTTCTATGGGTCATCCGCGAGCATCTCAACCTCACCGGCACGAAATTCGGCTGTGGTGCGGGGCTCTGCGGCGCGTGCACCGTGCACGTCGACGGCAAGGCCCTGTTCTCCTGCCAGACGCAGCTCGGCGAGGTCGCGGGCAAGGCCATCACAACGATCGAGGGCCTCTCGCCCAACGGCCAGCACGCCCTGCAGAAGGCATGGGTCGCCGAGCAGGTGCCGCAATGCGGCTACTGCCAGTCGGGCCAGATCATGAAGGCGGCCGAGCTCCTCGCCGCCAACAAGGCGCCCTCGCGCGAGGCGATCGTGCGCCACATGGACGGCCATCTCTGCCGCTGCGGCACGTATCTCCGGATCGTGCGCGCGATCGAACGCGCGGCGAAGGAGGCCTAGTCATGGTAACAAAGATTCGGGCAACAAAGATTCGGGCGACACAGACTCGAAAGACGGACCTCACGGTCGGACGGCGCGGCTTCCTCGCCGGCGCCGGCGGGCTCACGGTCGCGATCGCGATCGGCGGAGGGACCGGCCTCGTCAACGCCCAGAGCGGCGCGGCCGACGCCAAGCTCAACGCCTGGGTGACGATCGGCGCCGACGACAGCATCACCGTGATGGCGCCCGCCGCCGAGATGGGACAAGGCATTCTGACGACGCTCGCCCTCGTCATCGCCGAGGAGCTCGACGCCGACTGGTCCAAGGTGAAGACCGGGTGGGCGCCGCCCAATCACGCGATCTACGGCAATCCGCGCGCGGGCGGGTTCATGGTGACCGTCGCCTCGGTCGCCGTCGCCGGCTATTTCACGCCGCTCCGGCTCGCCGGCGCGCAGGCGCGTCGCATCCTTCTCGATGCGGTCGCCGAGGAATGGAAGGTCGCGCGCGGCGAGCTCACGACCGAACCGGGCCGCGTCGTCCACGCCGCCTCGAGCCGGCGCATCACCTATGGCGACATCGTGAAGTTCGCCAAGGTGCCGGCCGAGCCGCCGAAGATCGAGGAGGCCGAGCTCAAGCCCGCGAGCGCGTTCCGGTTCATCGGCCGCGACATGCCGCGGATGGACGTGCCGGCGAAGGTCGACGGCCGGGCCCGCTATGGCATCGATGTCAAGGTGCCGGGCATGGTCTACGCCGCGGTGCGGCTCGCGCCGCTCACCGGCGCCAAGCCCGCGACCCTCGACGAAGCTCCCGCCCGGTCGGTCGCGGGCGTGACGCGCGTCCTCACCATGCCGTTCGGCGTCGCCGTGCTCGCCGAGACCATCGAGGCGGCATTTGACGGCCGCGACCGGCTCAGGCCGACGTGGAACACCGACGGCCTCGCGGGCGCGAGCTTCGACAGTGCCGCAGCACCCGCGCGCTATGCCGCGGCCGCGCGCGAGCCGGGCGGCAAGCCGCTCGTCGCCTGGTTCGAGAAGGGCGATGCCGCGAAGGCAATGGCGGAGGCGGCGCGGCGCATGACGGCCGAGTACGTCACCGAGCACACCTATCACGCCCAGATGGAGCCGATGAACTGCACGGCGCAGGTCAGCGCCGACGGCAAGTCGGCCGAGGTCTGGGTCGGCACCCAGTCACCGACGCCGCTCGTGGTCGCGGCGTCGCGCGCGCTCGGCACCGAGCCGCGCAACATCCGCCTCCACCAGCATTATCTCGGCGGCGGGTTCGGACGCCGGCATCTCCCCGACGCGGTCGTCCAGACCGTCCTCCTCGCCAAGGAGGCGGGCCGGCCGGTGAAGCTCGTCTGGACGCGCGAGGACGACTTCGTGCACGCCCAGATGCGGCCCTTCACCTATCACCGGATCGAGGCCGGACTCGACGCGAAGAACGACGTGATCGCCTGGCATCATCGCCTGGTCGCCGAATCGGTCGATGCGCTGGTTACGCCGGCCCGCCTCGAGGCGAGCAAGGGCAAGGACCTCATCCTGCAACGCGGCCAGGAGCAGCCGTTCTACGGCATTCCGCACATGCTCGCCGACTGGGTGCGCGAGAACCACGGCACGCGGCTCTGCCCGTGGCGCGGCATCGGCGCCGGCTACAACAAGTTCGCCTCCGAATGCTTCCTCGACGAGATCGCGCACGCCAAGGGCATCGACCCGCTCGACTTCCGCCTCGCACTGACCGAGGGCCAGCCGCGGGCCCAGGCGGTGATCCGCGCGGTAGCCGAGCTCGCCGATTGGCGGCGCAAGCGCGACGGCCGCGGCCTCGGCCTCGCCTTCACCGACTATCACGGCACGTTCTCGGCCGGGATCTCCGAGGTCTCGGTCGACCGCAACACCGGTCTGATCCGTGTCCACAACTACTGGCTCGCGATCGACGCCGGGCTCCCGGTGCAGCCGCAGAACATCGAGGCCCAGCTCGAGAGCGCGGCCATCTTCGGCATCGGCGCCGCACTCAAGGAGCAGGCCACGCTCAAGGCCGGTGCGGTGCAGGAGACGAATTATCACGACTACCCGCTGATCCGGATGAGCGAGGTGCCCGACATCCGGGTGCGCGTGCTCGCCACCGCGAACGCGCCGACCGGGATCGGCGAGGTCGGCCTGCCGCCGGCCGCGCCCTCGATCGGCAACGCGGTCTTCGCGCTCACCGGCAAGCGGCTTCGCCATCTGCCGATGACGCCCGAGCGCGTGCTCGCGGCCATGCGAGCCTGAGTAACCTGCCTCGTCGCGGCGAGGCCCCGGCGCGATGCCGGGGCCTCGGCAAGGCGTTAACGCCCGAGGTCAAGGATGGCTGGGTGGCCGTCTGGACGCTCTTCGACGGCGCGCGCAGCGCCAGATGCACCCGGGTGATGGTGAGCGCGATCGCGGATCGAGGCCGCCGATCACGGCGCGGGTGCGTATTTCCCCGAAAGCTGCGGCGTCGTCACGCCGTCGCGCTTCTTCTCGGCGTGCTCGAGCCGCGTATCGCGCGCCCAGGTCCGCTTCAGATCGTCGCGCACCGCGATCGACAAACGTCCGATGCGCTCGATCTCGAGCTCGACCCGATCGCCGTCCATGAACGCCGACAGCCCGCGATGGTTGGTGCCGGTCGCGAGGATGTCGCCGGGATCGAGCGGGTGGATCGCGCTCACCCAGGCGATGCAGCGCGGGATCTTGTGCGCCATGTCGTCGGTGTTGAAGTCCTGCTTGAGCGCGCCGGCGACCCAGAGGCGCACCCGCAGCCTGTGCGGATCCGGCACCTCGTCCGCGGTCACGATGAAGGGGCCGATCGGCGCAAAGCTCTCGCGCGATTTCATCTGGTAGAACGTGTTCCCAGCCGGCGGTAGGCCACGCGCGGAGCCGTCGATGAAACAGGTATAGCCGAATACGTGGCCCATCGCCTCGGTCTCGCGCACGTGACGCGCGCGGCTGCCGATCACCACCGCGAGCTCGGCCTCGCCCTCGAAAATCGTCGCCGGCACGTCGGGCAGCACCATCGTGTCGCCGGGGCCGATCACCGAGCCGGGCGACTTGTGGAAGGCGTTGATCGGCGCCGGCTCGGCCCGCGTCCCGTCCTCCATGTAGTTGACCGCCATGCAGTCGATGTTGCCGGGCCTCGGCAATGGCGGGCGGATGCGGACGGACGCGAGCGGCTTCGCCGTGCCCTTGGCGGCGGCGTCCTCGAGGCGCTTGCGGTAGTCGGCGAAGCGCGCGATCAACCCGTTGATCAGATCGCCGGGCCCGAGATGCGGGATGTCGCGGACGGCGTCCATGACGTCGACGATGCCGTCGCCCTTGACCACGCCGAGGCGGAAATCGTCGAAGTAGCCGATCCTCATGGCAGCGCCCCTCCTCTGGTTCAGATGTTGTAGACGTCGAGCGCGCCGACGATGCGGTCGTCGTGGACGTAGACGGTCTTTCGCGCGATGCGAAGCCCGTCCGGCGCGCGGCGGAACACATAGTCGTAGCGCCCGCCGCGGAGCGTCGCACCGCGCGTCCGCGCGAAGCTGCGGACGAGCCAGGCCGCACTCGCCTCGAGCTCGGCGCCCCGGGTCGCGGTCACGAGCACGCTGGTCACGAGATGGGCGGTGAACGGCAAGGGCTCGGTCGCCCATGAATCAGCGCTCTCGATCCGGAACACGCGCGCCTCTAGCCCGGCCTTGTCCATGTACATCAGGCTCACGTTGTTGTCGGGATCGGTCGTGAATCCGTCGTCGGACGCCCACGCCGGAACCCAGAAGATCGCATCGTCGGCATAGAGCGCGAGCCAGTCCGCCCAGCGTCGCGTATCGAGGAGGAAGGCCTCGCGCGCGACGATCGCCTCGACCTCGGCGGCGACGGCGCGATCGACCGGCACCATCACGACGCCAACCGCCGCCGCCACTCGCGGTAGAAGCCGTCGAAGGCGGTCTCGCTCTCGCGCCCGGGATTGCTGGTCAACGGCTCGACGCCGAGCGCGCGCGCCGCCTCATCGGCGCCCGCGATCATCGTGGCGCGGCCGAGCGCGAGGTCGTTCCACACGTGAGCGGACGCCTGCGAGCCGGCATGCGCACCCTCCATCGCCGCGACGTCGTCGGGGACCGCGAGGCTCGCGGGGAAGAAGAAGTCCTCGTATTTCCGGATGCGGGCGCGCCGGGCCGCCGCGCTTTCGCCGATCGGGGCGAGGCACCAGGTCTCGATCTCGGTGAGATCGACGGCGATCGGGCGCCAGATGCGGATGCAGGTAGAGGCCATGTCGTTGAGCAGGAGGTTGGGAAAGATCGTCACGGTGCGGCCGCGATCGATCATCCAGCGCACTTTCTCCGCCCCGTGGACGGCCTCGAGGCGCGCGCGGCGCTCGTGAAGCGGCACCGCCTCCGGCATGCCGCGCGTCGACCAATTGATCATGTGGCCGTTCCGGAGCGTGTAGGCACCCGAGACGATCTTGTCGAGGGTGAGAATGCGCGCCGCCTCGGTCTTCTTCATGGGATCGTCGGCGCCGGTGCCGAGGAGCGAATCGCGGAACGACAGCGCGGTGCCGAAGCTCCGGTGCACCGTGGCGACATGATAGCCGTCGGTCGAATTCTCGGTCTGGAGCTTCCAGTTGGCGCGCATCATGTAGACGCTCTCGCCCTTCAGGATCTCCATGCCCTGCTCGGACTGGTCCGCCATCAGGTCGATGAACGCCCGCGCATCGCCGAGGAACTCGTCGAGCGGATCGACGGCGGCATCGAGACAGCCGAACACGAAGCCCTTATAGGTCGCGACCCGCGGCACCGCGGCGAGGCTGACCGACGCCCGTTCGATCGCCGAGCCGTGGAAGCCCTCCTCGGCGCGGATCATCACGCAGCGCCCGTCGGCGGCGTAGGACCAGCCGTGATAGCGGCAGGTGATGGTTCGCGCGGTCCCCGACCTGCGCGCGGTCAGCGCGGCGCCGCGATGGGCACAGGCGTTCAGGAAGGCCTTGATCGATCCGTCGGCCTGGCGGATCACGAAGACCGGCTGGCGGCCGATCGTGGTCGCGACATAGGCGCCGTGGGCCCGGATCTGGCTCTCGTGGCAGAGATAGATCCAGGATCGCCCGAAGATCCGCTCCATCTCGCGCTCGAACAGCGCCGGATCGAGGAACACCGACCGGTGAACCCGGAACACGCCTGGCCGCTCGTCGATATAGCCGGTCGGATCGAACTCTGACGGCGCCGTGTCGGGCACCCGCGCCTCCCTCGGATTGACGGGGCTCGAATCGTCCTCGACCGCCTCGGGCCTGTCAACTCGCGCGGTTTGCGATGGACGGCCCGTCGGGATGACCTTAGAAACGGGCCGACCCAACGGGACCGAAGGGATATCGAGGTGTCGACGAGCGGTGGATTGAAGCGCGACAAGGCGGCGTTCGTCGATCTCAGCGGCTGGATCGAGGCGCTCAGAAAGGCGGGCGAGCTGCAGGCGATCGACGCCGAGGTCGACTGGGACGTCGAGCTCGGGACGATCATCCGCATGGCCCAGGGCAAGGGCGACGGTCCGGCGCTCCTGTTCAACAACATCAAGGACTACAACCGGAACGACACGATCTGCCGCCAGCTCTTCACCGGCGGGCAGGGATCGTATTCACGGCTCGCGATGATGTTCGGCCTGCCGCGCGAGACGCCGCCGCGCGAGCTGGTCAAGATCTGCCGCACGATCTTCCAGGAGCGCGTCGCACCGCGCGTCGTCAAGACCGGCCCGGTCAAACAGAACGTCCTCAAGGGCGATGACATCGACCTCCTCAAGTTCCCGGTGCCGAAGTGGAACCGCGGCGACGGCGGGCGCTATGTGCTCACCTATGCCGGGTGCGTGACCAAGGATCCCGAGACCGACGTCCACAATGTCGGCATCTATCGCGGCGAGGTCGCCGGCCGCGACCGCATCCCGGTCCTGATGTGGCGCGCGCAGCATTGGGGCGGACACTTCGCGAAGTGGCAGGCACAGGGCAAGGACATGCCCGTCGCCTATGTGATCGGCTGGGAGCCGTCGATGGGCTTCACCGGCGGCGCGCCGGTGCCGCGCGGCGTTTCCGAGTATGACGTAATGGGCGCGATCCGCGGCGAGCCTGTCGATCTCGTCAAGTGCGAGACCGTCGATCTCTACGTGCCGGCCAACGCCGAGATCGTGATCGAGGGCTATATCTCCGGCGATCCGGCGAGCTTCACGCCGGAAGGACCCTATGCCGAGTTCACCGGCTATTACGCCGTCGAGCGCACCAGGAAGCCGACCACGCGCGTCACCTGCATCACCTACCGAGACAACCCGATCTTTCGCGGCACGGTCGAGGGCGCGCTGCCGGGCTCTTATTCGGAGAACCCGATCATGAGCTCGGTGCAGCGGAGCGCGACCGCGTGGAACGCGCTCGAATCCGCCGGCGTCCCCGGCATCACCGACGTGTGGGGCCCGCCGATCCATGCCGGCGTCAATCTCTTCGTCCGCATGAACCAGACCTATCGCGGCCAGGCCAAGCAGGCGGCGATGGCGCTGTGGGGCAATTCGGCGGCGCATGTCCGCTACAAGCACGTCTGGGTCGTCGACGACGACATCGACATCCACGACTACGCCGCCGTCGACTGGGCGTTCGCGTGGCGCGTCAACGCGGGCGAGGGCGACGTCCTGATCTATCCGGCCAATTTCGGCGCCGGGCTCGATCCCTCGACACGTCGGCGCGACCGCGATCCGCTGCGCTTCGGCACCGGCAAGTGGGCGCGTGTCCTGATCGACGCGACGATCAATCTCGACTACGAGCCCGATCCCGACCTCGACGGCAAGCGCTATCCCCCGACGGTCGCGCCGACCGAGGCCGATCAGGCTGCCGTGCGGGCCCGCTGGGCCGAGTTCGGCTTCAAGAAATAGGCGCGCGCGAGCCATGCAGCTTGTGCCGGCGTCCATGCCGGAAAGCCGGTTGACGGCCGCACCCGCGGCCGGTCACAAGCGCGCAGCCTGAACGGCCCTTCGTTTCCATCCCTCTCGCAGAGGAGACAGTCCTTGGACCGGCTTGGTGAGATCAACAACCTGATCCGTCCGCGCGCCTTCGGCGACCTGCGCGGCTGGATCGAGGCGCTCCGCGAGGCGGGCGAGCTCCACGAGATCGACGTCGAGGTCGACTGGGACTGCGAGCTCGGCACGATCGCGCGCCGCACCTTCGGCCAGGGCGACGGACCGGCGCTCCTGTTCAAGAATCTCAAGGGCTACAACCACAAGGGCGCGCCGTCCTCGCAGGTCTTCACCGGCGGGCTCTCCAACTATTCGCGCATCGCGATGATGCTCGGGCTGCCGCGCGATGCCGGCGTGACCGACCTCGTCACCGCGACCCGGCACTACTTCAACCAGCGCGTCAACCCGACCGAGGTGAAGTCCGGCCCGGTGAAGGAGAACATCCTGAAGGGCAAGGACATCAACCTGTTCAATTTCCCGATCCCGAAATGGCATCGCCAGGACGGCGGGCGCTACATCAACACCTACCAGGCGACGATCACCAAGGACCCCGACACCGGCGTCCACAATCTCGGCATCTATCGCGGCATGATCGGCGCCAAGGGCGACACGCTGCCGGTCCTCCTGTGGCGCGCCCAGCACTGGGGCCTCCATTTCCAGAAATGGGCCGCGCGCGGCCAGAAGATGCCGGTCGCGCACGTGATCGGCTGGGAGCCGGCGCTGCCCTATGCCGCCTCGGCGCCGATTCCGACGGGCGTCTCCGAGTACGAGGTGATGGGCGCCATCCTCGGCAAGCCGGTCGAGCTCGTGAAATGCGAGACGGTCGACCTCATGGTGCCGGCCTCGGCCGAGATGGTGATCGAGGGCTATATCGATCCCGATCCCGCGACCTACGAGGAAGAGGGTCCGTTCGGCGAGTACACCGGCTATTTCGGTGGCGACCAGGGCAAGAAGCACTCGACCAAGATCACCTGCGTCACCTACCGCAACGGCTGCATCCACCGCGGCACGCTCGAGGGCACGATGCCCAAGATGTACAACGAGAACTCGGTGGTGAGCTCGATCCAGCGCGCCGCCGTGGCGTGGAACGTGCTCGAGCGCGCCGGCGTGCCGGGTGTCACCGACGTCCATTGCCCGGCCGCCAACAACGGCACGACGCTGTTCATCCAGCTCAAGCAGACCTATCGCGGCCAGGCCAAGCAGGCGGCGGCGGCGATCTGGGGGTCCAACTCCTCGCACCTCCGCTACAAGCACATCTGGGTCGTCGACGACGACATCGACATTCACGACTACGCCTCGGTCGACTGGGCCTTCGCCTATCGCGTCAATGCCGCCGAGGACGACATCGTGATCTTCCCGGGCACGTTCGGCTCCTCGCTCGATCCCTCGACGCGGCTCAAATACCGCGACACGATCAAATACGGCACCGGCAAGTGGGCGCGGGTTCTGATCGACGCGACCATGAACCTCGACTTCGACGAGGAGGAGCAGTACGGCGGCAAGCGCTATCCCGACACCGTCATGCCGCACAAGGAAGACTGGGCGCTCGTCGACAAGCGGTGGGAGGAGTACGGCTTCAAGAGGCCCAAGAAGGGCCGCTGATCGAGACCCGATCGCGGAACGAAGGAACGGCGGCCCGAGGGCCGCCGTTCGATTTTTCGCTCAGGCTGCCCGCACCTCGGCGAGGAAGCCGCCGACCGCGGTCTTGAGCGCATCCGCCTCGCTCGTCAGGCCGCGCGCGGCACCGAGCACGTCGTTCAAGGCGGTGCCGGTCTGCTCGGAGGCCTGCGACACGCCGGCGATGTTGGACGAGACGTCCTGGGTGCCTTGCGCGGCCTGGGTGACGTTCTGGGCGATCTCCCTGGTCGCCGCGGTCTGCTCCTCGACCGCCGAGGCGACAGACGCGGTGACCTCGTTGATCGAGCCGATCGTGCCGGCGATCGATTCGATCGCGGTCACGGCCTCCCGGGTCGCGGTCTGGATGTCGGCGATCTGCGCCGAGATCTCGCCGGTCGCCTTGGCGGTCTGGTTGGCGAGCGACTTGACCTCGGAGACGACGACGGCGAAGCCCTTGCCGGCCTCGCCGGCGCGCGCGGCCTCGATCGTGGCGTTGAGCGCGAGAAGGTTGGTCTGGCTCGCGATCTCGGTGATCAGCCCGACCACCTCGCCGATGCGCTGCGCCGATTCGCTCAGCTTCTTGACGCGCTGGTTGGTCGTGGCCGCATCGTTCATCGCGGTCGCGGTGATCCGCGTGCTCTCGGAGACCCGTGCGCTGATCTCGCGGATCGAGGCGGAGAGCTCCTCGGCCGAGGCCGCGACCTTCTGCACGTTGTTGGTCGCCTGCTCGGCCGCGGCGGCGACGCCGGTCGATTGGCGCGAGGTCTCCTCGGCGATCGCCGATAGAGTCTGGGCGGCGCTCTCCATCTGCGAGGCCAAGGACGACACCGACTGGATGACGCCGCCGATCCGCTGCTCGAACCCGTCGGCGAGCGCGAGCATCGACTGGCGGCGCTCGGCCGCGGCGCGTTCCTCGGCGAGGCGCTTCTCCTCCTCGCGGCGCTTCTCCTCCTCCCGCGCATGTTCCTCCGCCGCGCGCTGCTCGGCCTGAAGCCGGTCGTTCTCGAGCATACTCTCCTTGAACACACCGACCGCCGCGGCCATGGCGCCGATCTCGTCGTTCCTGTCGAGGCCGGGGATCGCCACGGTCTTGTCGCCCTGGGCGAGGGTTCCCATGGCCGAGGTCATGCGCGCGAGCGGCTTGGTGACGCGCACCGTCGTCACCCAGAACGCGAATCCCGCGATTGCGAGGATCACCAGAAGGACCATGATCTCTAAGGTCATGGTGAATTCGGCATGCGACTGCATCGAGGACGCATAGGCCTTGGTCTCGTCCGCCGCGACGTCGCCGACCTTGAGGAGCGAATCGATCCCGGTCGTGGCGGCCGCAAACCACTGTTGACCGGCGACCGGATAGGGATCGCCGGCGAGGCCCGCCTTGAGCACGCCCTCGCGCAACCGGCTGAACTCGCCGAAATAGGCGCGATCGGCATCGGCGACGGCGGCCCTGATCGGCGCCGGTGTCGTCGCACCGGCCGCGATCATCTTCACCTCCGACCACGCGAGCTCGATCCGGCCGCGACCGTCCGCGAGGGTCTGCGCAAGGCCCGGCTCGATCGGTCGGTTGGCGCCGATCACGCCGGCGACCGCGGCCCGCTCGCGGCCCGCATATTCCGCGGCGACCCAGGCGAAGTGCTTGAGCGCCGAGAGACTGGCGACGAGCCCTTCGAGGTCGGCCGCGACGCGAGCGAGCGCGGCGCGGAGCTCCTGGCTCTTCATGATCGCGGTGGTCGCGATCGGCACCAGGCGGCGCGCCAATTCCGGATCACGTTCCGCCGCGGGCTTCGCGAGCGCCGCGTCGAGATCGCGGCGAAGCGCCCGCCAGGCGGCGACCGCCTGCTCGGTCTCCTGGATGAGACGGTCCTTCTCCGCGAACGGCCCGATCTCACCGAGCTCGGCGATCGCGGCATCGAAGGCCTTGTCGGCTTTTTCGCGCCGGGCGCGGATCTGGACCTGCACCTCGGCGGAAACCGGTGACGACGCATGCGCCGCCGTATTGGTCAAGCCACGCTCGACCGCCCAGGAGCCCGCAGCATCGAGAAGGTGGTTGGTCGTCGCGTTGACGGCCTCGATGCGTGAGGCGCGCTGGCTCTTCGACATGGCGCTGGCGATCTCGAGCCCGGCGAGCGCGACGGCGATCGTCCCGATCACGACGGTGATGCCGAGGAGCGACTGCTTGACCCGGTTGCTGTAGCGGCGCGAGCCAGTTGCGGCGTGTGATGGGGGCATGTTGGGAGTTCCCCCGATCGGACAGAGCGTGTCGGCGAACAACACGATCCGATCGTCGCGACCGTTCGTCCGGGGACCACGATCGGAGGGTGCTGTATATGATCGAAGTCCTAGGATAGAAGAATTGAGGGAGGGTTAATCCGTCTCGCCGCCTTCGCTGGAGCGGCGGCGGGCGAAGAACGCGCGCAGGAGCTCGCTTGCGCGCGCGGCGCCGATCCCGTCATAGACCTCGGGCCGGTGATGGCACGAGGTCGAGGCGAAGATGCGGGGGCCGTGGATCACCCCGCCGCCCTTGGGGTCGGATGCGCCGAAATAGAGCCGGCGAATGCGAAAGAAGGACATCGCCTGGGCGCACATCGGGCAGGGCTCGAGCGTCACGTAGAGGTCGCAACCGGGCAGCCGCGGCACGCCGCGCAGCGCCGCCGCGGCGCGGAGCGCGAGCATCTCGGCGTGTGCAGTCGGATCGGCGAGCGCCTCGGTCCTGTTGCCGGCACGGGCGAGGATCGCGCCCGTCATGCCGTCGACCACGACCGCGCCGACCGGCACCTCGCCGCGCCGCGCCGCCGCCTCGGCCTCGGCGAGCGCGATTTCCATGAAGCTCGACATGTCGGCCATCGGCGAAGCTTCGGCCCACCGTCCCCGCGCGTCAAGCCGGCGTGACCCCGGTCGCCGGTTGCGATAGGCTTTGGCGGATACTGGAACAGGAGACACCGATGCCCGGGCTCGAAGGTCCGCGCGGCAGCGAGATCATCGCCGCGATCAAGGCTGCGGGCGTCACCCATGTCGCGGCGCTTCCCGACATCACGACGAGCGCCGGCCTCCTGTGGCCGCTCTCGAAGGACACCAGCCTCAAGCTGGTCCGCCTGTCCAAGGAGGACGAGGGTGTGTCGATCTGCGCCGGTCTCTCCTACTGCGACGTCCGCGCCGTCCTCCTGATGCAGCACACCGGATTTCTCGATTCGATGAACGCGATCCGCGGCATCGCTGTCGAATACGGCCTGCCCATCTGCATGGTGGTCGGGCTCCTGCAGAAGGAGCCGGACCGACCGCCGGCGCAGTCGGCGCGCTTCGGCGTCCGCATCATGGAGCCGATCTGCGCGGCCATGGGTATCGATTATTTCTGCATCGAGGGCTCGGAGGACGTCGCGCGTCTTGCGCCGGCGATCGAGCGCGCCTATGCGACCTCGCGCCCGCTGGTCGCGATGATCGGACGGACGGTGCGGCCATGATGCGGCGCGACGAAGCCTTCCGCACCCTCGCCGAGCTCCGCGGCGACGCGGTGGTCGTCTCGACCTACACATCCGCCTTCGAGTGGATGAAGGCGGCGCGGAGCCCGCTCAACTTCGTCAGCGTCGGCGTGATGGGCCAGGCCTCCTCGCACGGCCTCGGCCTCGCGCTCGGCATGCCGGACCACAAAGTGATCGTCCTCGACGGCGACGGCAGCCTTCTGATGAATCTCGGCACGTTGGTAACGATCGCCAACGCGGCGCCCAGGAATCTCGTCCATTTTGTGGTCGAGAACGGCTGCTACGAGGCGAACGGCAGCCATCCCATCCCCGGCCAGGGCCGGGTGAGCTTCGCCGGCATGGCGCGGGCCGCCGGCTTCGCGAAGGTCTACGAGTTCGACGGCCTCAACCGCTTCGCGGCCGAGCTGCCCGAGGTCCTGTCGGTACCCGGTCCGGTATTCGCGACCCTCAAGGTGGTGGCCGGCGATCCGCCGCCGCAGGACTACGAGCTGATCCACGGTCCCGGCGTGCGCGCGGCGTTTCGCGCCGCGATCCGCCCGTTCCTGAGCCGGTCATAGGGTCCGGCCACCGCGCGATGGCCGACCGACCGCGACCGACCGCGCCCGCGCTCGCGCGCCTGCTTGAGGAGGCCGTCGCCCATCATCGCCGCGGCCGGATCGGCGAGGCGGAGCGGCTCTATCGCCGCGTGCTCGATGCCGATCCAAGCCAGCCCGACGCACTCCATCTCCTCGGCGTCGTCGCCCAGCAGGCCGGCCGCCCCGCTGATGCCGAAAGCCTTATCGGGCGCGCGATCGCGATCGATGCGCGCGTGCCGCTCTACCACAACAATCTCGGCGTCGCGCTCCGCACCCAAGGACGCCACGCAGAGGCGATTGCGCATTACCGGCGCGCGGTTGCGCTCGACCCCCGCTACGGCGAGGCGCTGGTCAATCTCGGCAACGCGCTCGATGCGACCGGCGCATCCGAGGACGCGCTCGTCGCCTACCGGCGCGCCTTGGCCATCGATGCGGAGAGCGCGGCGGCGCGCACCGGCGCCGGCCAAATGCTGGTGAAACTCGGCCGGGCCGCGGAGTCGATCCCGCATTTCCGCGCCGCCGCCGCCGCCGAGCCCACATCGGCGCGCGTCCATCACAATCTCGCCAACGCGCTGATCCAGGCCGGCGACCTCGACGAGGCGATCGCCGCGCTCGAGCGTGCCGTCGCGCTCGATCCCGATCTCGTCGATGCGCGCCGCCATCTCGGCCTTCTGCTCCGCGAACGCGACCGGCCGGCGGACGCCGAGCGCCACCTCCGCGCCGCGATCGACGCCGCGCCCGATGACGTCGCCGCGCTCCATGCGCTCGCGCTCTGCTGCAAGGACCTCGATCGGCCGGACGAGGCCGAAGCGCTCCTCGCCGCGGCGATCGCTGCCGCGCCTGCGGATGCGATGCTCCATGGCGACCGCGCCAATGTCCTCAAGGAGCTCGGCCGCGCGGCAGAGGCGTGGCAGGAGTTCGATGCCGCCCTCGCGCTCCGGCCCGACCTCGACAGTGCGCGGGCGAACCGCGCGCTCATGCGGCTCGCCGCCGGTGATTTCGCCGCCGGCTGGGCCGACTATCTCGCGCGCGCGACGGTGCGCGACAAGCGGGTCACGCTCGCGCGCGCCCCGCTCGGCGCCGATCTCGGCGGCCAGCGCCTTCTCGTGCTCCGCGACCAGGGCCTCGGCGACGAGATCTTCTTTCTTCGCTTCGTCGCGACGCTCAAGGAACGCGGCGCCTGGATCGCCTATCGCGCCGATCCGAAGATCGCTCCCCTTCTCGCCGGCCTCCCGTTCATCGACCGGCTGGTCGGCGCGGACGAGACGCCGGAGGCGATCGATGCCGTGCTCTCGATCGGCGATCTGCCGGCACTTCTCGGCCATGCCGCGTCGGCCGATGTGCCGCCCTCGATCCGGCTCGCGCCCGATCCGGAACGGCTCGCGCGCGCGCGCGCGCAGATCGCCGCGCTCGGGCCCGGCCCGGCGATCGGCGTCACCTGGCGCGCCGGAATCCAGCGGCGCAACCGATTGTCCAAGATCGGCCCGCGCGAAGGCATCGCCGCCGCGCTCGCGACGACGGAGGCAAACGTCGTTGTCCTTCAGCGCGCGCCGGGCGAGGGCGAGCTCGCCGCATTCGCGGCGGGGCTCGGGCGGCCGGTCCTCGACCTAACCGCCCTCAACGACGACCTCGCCGACATGCTCGCCGCCCTCGCCGTAATCGACGACTATGTCGCGGTGAGCAACACCAACGTCCATCTTCGCGCCGCACTCGGCCGCGCGAGCCGCGTGCTGGTGCCGCATCCGGCGGAATATCGCTGGATGGATGCGGGCGCGACCTCGCCGTGGTTTCCCGACTGCGCGCTCTATCGCGAGACGGTCGATCGCGGCTGGTGGCCCGCGCTCGATCGGCTGTCGGCCGATCTCCGGCGCGGCTGAGGATCGATGCGCGCGACAATAGAGACCGCGGCGCAGGCGTTCGGCGCCGGACGCCTCGACGAGGCGGAGGCCGATTGCCGGCAGATACTCCTGGTCGAGCCCGAGAACGGCGATGCCCTCCACCTCCTCGGTCTAGTCGCATTGCACAGGGGTCGGACCGGGGAGGCCGTCGACACGCTTCGCCGCGCCGTCGGGCGCCTCGGGCGCGACGCACGGCTCCGCGCCAATCTCGGCACCGCGCTCCTCGAGCATGGCGACACCGAGGGCGCGATCGGCGCGTTTCGGCGCGCGCTCGATCTCGACATCCGGCTCCCCGACGCGCTCTACGGCCTCGGCAGCGCGTTGGCTCGGGCCGGACAGGCGGTCAAAGCCGTGCCGTGGTTCGAGCGTCTCGTCGCCCTGCAGCCCGACCACGCGCCCGCGCTGAACGGCCTCGGCCTCGTGCGCGCCGCATCCGGCGATCCGACGGGCGCGATCGAGGCGTTCCGCCGCGCGCGCGCCGCGGCGCCGCGTTTCGCGCCGGCCTCGTACAATCTCGCCCTCGCGCTCCGCTGTGAGGGCCGTCTCGACGAGGCGATCGCCGTCCTCGTGCCGCTCGTCGAGGCCCTGCCGGACGAACCGCGCGCCCGCGCGCTTCTCGCCGCGACACTCGGCGACGTCGAGCGTCTCGACGAGGCCGAGCGTCATCTCGAAGCCGCGCTCCGCAACGCGCCGGCGCTCCCCGAAGCGCTCGTCGCCGCGGCCGAGATTGCCCGCCGTCGCGGTGCTTTCGATCGCGCCGCGACCTATTGCGAGAGCGCGCTCGCGACCGCGCCCGATCACATCCCGGCGCTCGTCAATCTCGGCAACGCACGCGTCGCGCTCGGCCGGCCGGCGGCGGCGCTGGCGCCTCTCCGCCGCGTGGCCGCGCTCGAGCCGCGATCGGCCGATCACCACGCCAACCTCGCCCGCGCGCTCCGTGCCGCGACCGAGAACGATGCGGCGATCGCGGCTGCCGATGCGGCACTCGCGCTCGATCCCGGCCACACCGATGCCCGCTTCTGCCGCGCGCTCGCCCTCCTCCTCGCGGGACGCTACGGCGAGGGCTTTCGCGACTACCGCGCGCGCGGCGCGATCGGGGCGGCGGCCGCACGCTTCCACCGCGACGTGCTGCCGGACCGGCTCGACGGTCGGAGGCTTCGCATCGAGCGCGACCAGGGCCTCGGCGACGAGATCTTTTTCCTCCGCTTCGTGCCCGCGCTCCGCGCGCGCGGCGCGCATGTCACCTATCGTGGCGACCCGCGGCTCGTGCCGATGCTCGCGCGGAGCGGCATCGCCGATGCGGTCGTCGCAGCCGACGCGCCCGACACCAGCGCGCCCGACGCTGGCGCCGAGCTCCTCCTCGCGGTCGGCGATCTCCCATTCCTCCTCGGCATGACCGACGCCGACGCGCCGCCACCCTCGATCGCGCTCGCGCCGCTCGCCGCGGCGGTCGAGGCGATGCGCGAACGGCTCGCCGCGGCCGGTCCGCCGCCCTATGTCGGTCTCACCTGGCGCGCCGGCACGCCCGATAGAGAGGCGACACTCTACAAGGAGGTCCCGCGCGATGCGCTCGCACGCGCGCTCTCGGCGACGACCGCGACGCTGATCGCGCTCCAGCGTTTGCCGGCACCGGGCGACATCGACGCGCTCGCCGCCGCGGTCGGCCGGCCCGTTCACGACTTCTCCGCCGTCAACGATGATCTCGAGGCGATGCTCGCGCTCGTCGGCCTCCTCGACCGCTATGTCGCGGTGAGCAACACGAACGTGCATCTCCGCGCCGCCCGCGGACGTTCGTCCTACGTCCTGTTGCCGAGCCCGCCCGAATTCCGCTGGATGGCGAGGGGCGAGGAGAGCCCCTGGTTTCCCGGCACCCGCCTCTTCCGCCAGACGGCGGACGGCGACTGGTCGACCGCGATGGCCGCACTCGCGGGCGCGCCGATGGCCGATTAACAACTCGTAATCATCGCAAGACCTATGCTGCCCGCCTGTCGAGGACGGATGGTCGGCGTGGTGACACGGAAGGGCCGCTGGAACCGGAATGCCGAGCGCGCGCCGACGGTCGATGCGCTGATTGCGCGCGCCGTGGCCGCGCTCCGCGCCGGCGATCCGGTGACGGCGGCCGATCTCGCGGCCGATGCGCACGTGCTCGTGCCCGACGACCCACACGTGCTCGAGCTCCGCGGCGTCGCGGCGCTCAACCAGGGTCGCGTCGCGGAGGCGATCCGCTGGCTCTCCGCCGCGCGATGGGTCGATCGAGACAATGCCGGCGTCGAGACCAATCTCGGCATCGCCTATTTCGCCGCCGGCCGCCTCGACGAGGCCGAGGCGATGCTCGTCGCCGCGACCGCGCGCGGGCCCGATCTCGCCACCGCCCACCGCACGCTCGGACAGGTGCTCGCGGAGCGCGGACGACCGGCCGAGGCGGCCTCTGCGTTCCGCGCGGCGATCGCGCTCGCTCCCGACGACGCCGAGGCATGGCACGGCCTCGGCCTCGCGCTCGACGATGGGGGCGACCGCGACGGAGCCGAGGCGGCCTTGCGCAGGTCCGTCGCGCTCGCACCCGAGTGCATCGCGGCGTTGAACGACCTCGCGACCCTTCTGCATCGGGCCGCGGGCGCGGCCGAGAGCGTCGCCCTTTTCGAGCGCGCCCGTCGGCTTTCGCCGCTCGATGCGGCAGCCCAGAACGTCTACGGCGCGGCGCTGTTCGATTGCGGACGGCCGGCCGACGCCGAGCGCGCCTTCCGCCTCGCGATCGCCAAGCGGCCCGATCTCGCCGATGCCTGGATCAATCTCGGCAACACGCTCTGCGCGCTCGACCGCCCGCTCCAGGCGGTCGCCTGCTACGATCGCGCGCACGCCGTCGACGCGGTCGATGTTTCACTCTGGATCAATCGCGGTCACGCCAACAAGCAGGCGGACCGGCTCGACGACGCCGCCGACGACTATTCGCGCGCGATCGCGCAGGCTCCCATTCACGACAAGGCGCGTTTCGCGCGCGCGCTCCTCGATCTCGCGCGTGGGCGCTTCGACCGCGGATGGCAAGGCTATGCCGCGCGCGAGAGCATGCGCCGCCACCGCGCCGGCGCGCATCAACGCCCATTGCCCGACGATCTGTCCCGGCGCCGCATCCTGATCCGCCACGATCAGGGCCTCGGCGACGAGCTCTTCTTTCTCCGCTTCGTCGCGCGCCTGCGTGCGCGTGGTGCGCACGTGACCTATTGGCCGGATCCTCGGCTCGCCGCGATGCTAACGCGGGCGGGCATCGCCAATAGGATCGCCGACGATGGCGCCGGTGCGTTCGACTACCGGCTGTCGGTCGGCGATCTGCCGCTCGCGCTCGCCATGGCGTCGGTCGACGACATCCCGCCCGCGTTCCCGATCCCGCCGGAGGCCGCGTGCGACCGCGCGGTCGCGGACCGGCTGGACGCCGCCGGACCCCCCTTGCGCATCGGTGTCGCCTGGCGCGCCGGAACCGAGGCGCGCGGCAGACTCCTCCACAAGGCGGTCCCGCTCGAGGCGCTGGCGCACGCGCTCGCCGATCTGCCCGCGACCATGGTGATCCTGCAGCGCGACCCCGATCCGGCGGAGATCGTGCGTTTCGCGGCCCTCGTCGGACGCCCGGTGCTCGATCTCTCCGGGCTCAATGCCGATCTCGAGGCGATGCTCGCCCTGGTCGGCCGGCTCGATGCGCTGGTCGGCGTCAGCAACACCAACGTCCACTTCCGCGTCGCGCGGGGCCGCCCGTGCCACGTCCTCGTGCCGCGGCCACCCGAGTTCCGCTGGATGGCCGCGGGGCGCGAAAGCCCGTGGTTTCCCGGCTCGCCGGTCTATCGCCAGGCGCTCGACGGGAGCTGGGACGCGGCTCTCGCCGCCCTCCGCGACGATCTGGCGGCCGCGCTCGGCGCTCGCGACTCTGGACAAGGATGAGGGCCTTCGGGCACAAACGGCCGGTCTTCGGATGATGCGATGAGCGCCGCCCCGTTTCCCGTCTATGTCGGCTGGGACAGCCGCGAGGAGATCGCCTACGAGGTGTGCCGCTTCTCGATCGAGCGGCGCGCGACGGTGCCGGTCGCCGTCGTTCCGTTGAACCAGGCGGCGCTCCGCGCGCGCGGGCTCTATGACCGCCCGGTCGACCCGCTCGCCTCGACTGAGTTCACCTACACCCGCTTCCTGGTGCCCGCGCTCGCGGGCTATAGCGGCTGGGCGATCTACTGCGACTGCGACTTTCTGTGGCTCGCCGATATCGGATCGCTGATCGCCTGCGTCGACGACCGCTATGCCGTGATGTGCGTCCACCACGACCACCGCCCGTCCGAGCACATCAAGATGGACGGGCGACAGCAGACGCTCTATCCGCGCAAGAACTGGTCGAGCCTGGTCCTCTATAATTGCGGCCACCCGGCGAACCGCGCGCTCACCGTCGCGGTCGCCAACCGAGAGACGGGCTCGTTCCTGCACCGCTTCCAATGGCTCGACGATGCGCAGATCGGCGCCGTGCCCGAGACCTGGAACTGGCTCGAGGGCTGGTCGACACCGCCGGCCGACGGCCCGCCCAACGTGGTACACTACACCCGAGGCGGGCCGTGGTTTCCCGAGTGGATGGACGTGACCTACGGCGCGCTCTGGATCGAGGAACGCCGGGCGCTCGAGGCGGCCATGGCGCGAGGTGCGAGATGAGCCTTCCCGTCGTTGGCATCACGCTCGACTGGGAGCCCGCCGGGGGGTACTCGAAGCTCCCCTGGTACGCGCTCCGCGAGAACTACGCCGCCATGGTCGCGGCGGCGGGTGGACTTCCGGTCCTCCTCCCGCACGAGCCGGAACGCGCGGCCGACTATCTCGCGACCATCGACGCGCTGATCATCACCGGCGGCGCGTTCGACGTCGATCCGGCGCTGTTCGGCGCCGCGGCGCGCCATCCGACGGTCTCGACCAAGGACCGGCGCACCGCATTCGAGTTCGCGATCACGCGGGGCGCCATCGAGCGCGACATGCCGGTCCTCGGCATCTGCGGCGGCGAACAGCTTCTCAACGTCGTCCTCGGCGGCACGCTCATTCAGCACATCCCGGACGAGATTCCGGGCGCGCTCGCGCACGAGCAGCCGAACCCGAGGACCGAACCCGGCCACAGCGTCGCCGTCGCCGCCGGCACGCTCCTCCACCGCGTCACGGGGCGGGCGGAGATGCACATCAATAGCGCCCATCACCAGGCCGTCCGCGACGTCCCGGCCGGCGTCGTGGTCAATGCGGTCGCGCCCGACGGGGTCATCGAAGGGATCGAGGCGACCGGCCGGCGGTTCGTGATCGGCGTGCAGTGGCACCCCGAATACGCGATCGATCCCGGCGACCGCAAGCTGTTCACGGCGCTGACCGCCGCCGCGCGCTGAGGGGCGCGGGCGCGTGAGCGAGGAACCGGCCGAGCGCGGCGAACGGGTCGCCAAGCTGATCGCCCGCGCGGGTCTCTGCTCGCGCCGCGAGGCCGAGCAGTGGATCGCCGACGGCCGCGTCGCGGTCGCCGGCAAGCGGATCGCAACGCCCGCGGCCCTCGTCGCCGATCCCGCCACCATCCGCGTCGACGGCAAGCCGCTCGCGCTCGCCGAGCGGCCGCGGCTCTGGCGCTACCACAAGCCGCGCGGGCTGATCTGCACCCACCGCGATCCCGCGGGCCGCCCGACCGTGTTCGACCGCCTGCCGCCGGACCTGCCGCGTGTCGTCTCGATCGGCCGGCTCGATCTCGCGTCCGAGGGGCTCCTCCTCCTCACCAATGACGGCGCCCTCGCGCGCAAGCTCGAGCATCCGGCCAATGGCTGGGTACGGCGCTATCGCGTGCGGGCGTTCGGCGCGATCGACGATGCTGCGATCGCGGCACTCGGTGCCGGCATCACGGTCGAGGGCGTGCGCTACGGCCCGATCCGCCTCGCGATCGACCGCCGCCAGGGCGACAACATTTGGCTGACCGTCTCGCTCGCCGAGGGCAAGAACCGCGAGGTCCGGCGTGCGCTCGATCATGTCGGGCTCACGGTGAACCGACTGATCCGCCTCGCCTACGGCCCGTTCCAGCTCGGCCAGCTCCCGAAGAATGCGGTCGCCGAGGTCCCGGGCAAGGTCCTCGCCGAGCAGCTCGGCGCGCCGCGGCCCGCACCTTTGCGCCCGCGCCCGTCGCGCGGCCACGCCGATGCGCATCGTCGGCGGTAGGCTCCGGGGCCGCGCGATCGCGGCGCCTGCGGGCGCCGGGATCCGACCGACCGCCGACCGCGTGCGCGAGGCGGTGTTCAACATCCTGACGCATGGTGCGCTCGACCGACCGCTCGAGGCGCTCGTCGTGCTCGACGGCTTCGCCGGCACCGGCGCGATCGGGCTCGAGGCGATCTCGCGCGGCGCGGCGCGCGTCATCCTGATGGAACACGATCGCAACGCGCTCGCGCTCTGCCGCGCCAACGCGCGGAAGCTCGGCGCCGACGGGGTCGAGATCATCGCCGGCGACTGCACGCATCCGCCGCGGGCGCGCGCGGCCGCCGATCTCGTGTTCCTCGACCCGCCTTATCGTAGCGGCCTCGGCCCGGCCGCGATCACCGCGCTCGCGCGCGCGGGCTGGATTGCCGACGGCGCGCTCGTCGTCGTCGAGCTGTCGGCCGCCGAACCGTTCAAGCCACCGCCCAGATTCGCGATCGGCGACGAGCGCCGCTATGGCGCCGCCCGCATCGTGTTCCTGAAGGGAAAGGGCGCGGCGGACGCCTAGCCGCGACGGCCGAACAGGTGCTCGATGTCGGCGAGCTTGAGCTCGATGTAAGTCGGGCGGCCATGCGTGCACTGGCCGGAATGGGGCGTCGCCTCCATCTGGCGCAGCAACGCGTCCATCTCGGCGGGCGCGAGACGGCGCCCGGCGCGAACGCTGCCGTGACACGCCATCGAGCCGCACACGGCCTCCAGCCGATCCTTGAGCGCGAGCCCGTCGCCGAGCGCCGCGAGCTCGTCGGCGAGGTCGCGCACGAGCCCGGCGGCATCCGTCCGGCCGAGCAGCGCCGGCACCTCGCGGACGAGAACCGCGCCGGTGCCGAACGGCTCGATGACGAGGCCGAGCTCGGCGAGCTCAGCGGCGCGCGCGAGGACACGTCCGGCGGCATCGGGATCGAGCTCGACGACCTCGGGAACGAGAAGACCCTGGCGCGCGACACCGCCTTCGAGGAGCGCGGCCTTGATCCGCTCATAGACGAGGCGCTCGTGCGCGGCATGCTGATCGACGATGACGAGCCCGTCGACGGTCTGGGCGACGATGTAGGTCTCGTGCAGTTGCGCGCGGGCGACACCGAGCGGGGGCGCATCGGCGGTCGCAAGCGAGGGCTCGGCCGCGGGCGGCGCGGAGGCGACGTCGAGGCCGGGGAGCCTCGCCGGCCCGTCGCGCGGCGGACCCTGGAACG
>VGEU01000030.1 GCA_016869145.1 Alphaproteobacteria bacterium
TGTGATGGCGGATCTGGGCGTGCCCGAGAGGCGGGTGTGCCGGGTCGTGGGCCAGCACCGATCCACACAACGCAAGAGACCGACGATGCCAGATGATGATGCCGCATTGACTGCGGCCATCATCGCGTTCGCCCGCCAGTACGGTCGCTATGGGTACCGCCGGATCACGGCGCTGCTGCGGAGGGCCGGCTGGGCGGTGAACAAGAAGCGCGTCGAGCGGATCTGGCGGCGTGAGGGGCTCAAGGTTCCTGCCCAACAGCCGAGGCGAGGGCGGCTCTGGCTTAATGACGGGTCGTGCCTCCGTCTGAGGCCCGAGCGACCCAATCATGTCTGGTCGTACGACTTCGTCGCGGACCGAACCCATGACGGGAAGGCCTATCGCATGTTGTGCATCATCGACGAGTTCACGAGGGAGGCGCTGGCGATCCGTATCGCACGGCGGCTCAAGGCAACCGACGTGATCGACGTCTTGTCCGATCTCTTCATCCTGCGCGGTGTTCCAGCCCACATCCGTTCGGACAACGGGCCGGAGTTCATTGCGGCCTCGCTGCGAGACTGGCTCGCTGCCGTCGGTGCCAAGACCGCTTACATCGAACCCGGAAGCCCGTGGGAGAACGGTTACTGCGAGTCGTTCAACGGCAAGCTTCGCGACGAGCTGCTCAACGGCGAGATCTTCTACACGCTCAACGAGGCCAGGATCGTGATCGAGACATGGAGGCGGCACTACAACACGCTCAGGCCGCATTCTTCACTGGGCTATCGACCACCCGCTCCCGAGGCCACCGAATGGCCGGGCTCGCTCGCCTCGTCGCCCGGCGCTCGCCCGGCCAACCCACCCGTGGTGCCGAACGCGCCCGTGAACTAACATTACAACCGGACCACTCCAAGGGGGCTGGTCACACTCACTCGCGTTCAACGCCAAGTTGCATGCTAGTCCTGGCACTAAAATACGCCATACATATTTAATCTTGACATGTCAAAATGTCGTATTAAATAGAGCGCCATGGACACGGCGACCTATAGCTTGCACGACCTGTCGGAGGCCACGGGGATCGAGGCCCGGACTATCCGCAGCTATATCCAGCTTGGGCTCCTGCGCGGGCCCGACGGAGCGGGAAGGGCGGCTTCTTACGGGCCCTATCATCTAGAACGTCTCAAGGCCATCGTCGTCCTCAAGGACCTCGATGGCCTGAGTCTTTCCGAGATTCGGCGCCGTTTTTTGGCGGCGAGCGAGGACGAGGTCAGCACGGCCGCCGCGCGCTTCGCGGGACGCCCCGCCAGTTTCGGAAAAGACGATGGACGCGACTCGACTCTCGCCTATGTCCGACAGCTGCGGAGGAAATGGGCCCACGGGAAGGATCGCCTGCGCGCCCGCTACTCCATGGGGAACGGCTTCAAGGAAGAACAGCCGCCCCTCGCGGCACCTGAGAGGGGAGTGGTGCCGACGGCCTACGCGCTGCCAAGTCCCGAGAAGGAACCCATCGAACGGACCCGACGGCTTCCAGCGGAGGAGTGGGTGCGGTTCACCGTGACGCCCGACGTCGAACTCCATATCCGCGGCCCCGTGGATGTCGAGCGCCGCGGTTTTTTCGAGCGGCTCGCCGTGCGGATTCGGGCACTGGTCCTCGGAGGGCGCGATGAATAGTCAGGCCGATGTCATCGTCGATGCCCGTCTCGACCGCTCGCTGATCTGGACTGGCGGCGATTCGGTCCGCTACTTGGTCGTCCGTGTCGTTGGTCGGGCGCGCGACTCGGACACTGGCGCTCGCCGCCCGCACAACCTGGCGTTGGCAATCGACCGATCGGATGGTCTGGGGCCGGCGGGTCTCGCGGCCGGGAAAGCGATCGCTGCGGCCATCATTCGGCGTCTCTCGGCCGAGGATCATCTGGCCGTGCTGGCGTTCGACTCCCAGACGCGCGTTGTCGCGCCGAGCTCCCCCATGAACGACGAAGCAAAGAGACAGACGCTCGCCGCACTCGAAACGCTCGGAACGGGCCAGGGGCTGGACCTCGCCGACGGTTGGCTGGCGGCGGCCGAGGAGGTCGCAACGCAAATGACCGAAGGCGACGCCCACAACCGGGTAATTCTTCTATCGGGCGGAAGGGTGAGCCATCGTATCGTGGTCCCCGAGGAACTTGCCCGCGAAGCCGCGGCGCTCCGAGTGCGCGGTATCTTCACGACGGCCATCGGCATCGCCGCCCATGGCAATGTCGCGCCGTTGGCGGCGATTGACGACCATCGCGGTCACCGCGTGCAGGTCGCGCGCAGCGCTCAGGAAATCGCCGAAGCGGTGATCGCCGGTAGCCTTGAGTTGAGCCCGGTCGTCGCCGACGACTTGACCATTACCGTTCGTTGCCGTGAGGCCAGGATCGAGGCGCTCAATCCGCCGGTGGCCCACGTCGCGGTCGCGGGGAAAGTTCGCTTCGACGGCCTGCGCGCCGGCGAGGTGGTAAACTTGGTGTACCGCCTAATCTTTCCACGGGGTGCCGCCGGCGAAACAGCCGCCGTCTCGGTTGGGGCGTCGTGGTGCCATCCGACCAGCGGTGACGATCTGACTGCGCCGCCCATCCCGCTCGAAGTGCGCTTCGCCGAGGGCCGGGAGAATACGCCGCAGGCGCGCGACGAAGCCGCAAGCACACTTGCCGCCCTTGCCTGGCAGGCACGGATCATCGGCCGCGTTATTGACTTCGCTCTCGAGCGGCGGCACGGCGAAGCGGAGATCTATCTCGCCCGCGAACTGCTCCATTTCCAGCGTTATTGCGAGGGCCTGAGCCAGGGCGAAACACTGCGACACTCCCTGCGCCAAGCACTTGATTCGGCCCATCGCCCTTGGCGGGCGCGGGCATTGCGGGAGCGCCCGCCCATCCGCGCGCCCTGAGCGGCCGCACCAGCGGCCAAACCCCTGTTCACGTCGATACGAAATGCCGGATTCCGGCCACGGAGGAACTCATGCCCAATCAAAAAGCGTACCTCGACTCGCTCGCCATCGGACCCGCTGTCCAGCACCGCAACCTCACGCTCGTCGTGCTGTTGGGCCCCGATGCGCCCCGTCGCTATCGCACTCTCGACGAGGCACTCGGCGCCGGCAGTGCCCGAATCACCGAGATTTCCGCAGCGGGCTCGGTACCGGAACTCCGGCTCGTCAACCAGGGCGATACGCCGGTGCTGCTGCTCGACGGCGAGGAGCTGATTGGCGCCAAGCAGAATCGAGTCCTCAACCTCACCATCCTCGCCCCCGCCAACGCAAGTCTGACGATCCAGGTTAGCTGCGTCGAGGCCGGCCGCTGGGCGGCGAACTCCGCAAACTTCGCCTCCGCCGACCGGGCGCTCTATGCCCGTGGCCGGGCGCGCAAGCTTCACCAAGTATCGATGAGCCTCCAGTTCGACGGCGTCCGCCGGTCGGATCAGTCCGATGTCTGGCGCGGCATCGACGAGAAGCTGGCGCAGAGCGGTACGCATTCAGCGAGCCGCGCCATGGCGGATGCGTTCGAGAACCGGCGCGCTGGGCTCGATGAATTTGTCGCGGCGATGAGAGCCCACCCGGGGCAGACCGGCGCGTTGTTTGCGATCGACGGCACCGTTGTCGGCCTCGACTGCTTCGATTGCGCCGACACGCTCAGCCGCCTCCTGCCCAAGCTCGTTCGCAGCTACGCGATGGACGCCCTCGATTCGCCCTGGCCGATGGCCCAGACCGTGTCGGCCGAGGCGGCGCGCACGTTCCTAAGGCTGGTGGGCGAGGCCGAAGCAACGGCACACCCAGCCATCGGGCTCGGCCAGGATCTGCGCTTCGCGTCGGCCGAGGTCAGCGGTGCCGCGCTGTGGTGGGGCGATGCGCCGGTGCATTTCTGCGCCTTCACCCAGCGCTTGGCGGGCGAACGCGAGCACCCTCACGGCACCTCATTCACGCGGGCGTCGCGCCGCCGGATGTTTCACTAGATGGGGACGGTGTTTTCGGACGGCAGCCTTGCGTCTCAGGTCGCTGGTCGCACCATCGCGAGGGAGTTATCGTAATGGTTATGCTGCTACCCATAGTCACCAGGTACGATCGACCCCCGTGGTCGTGGTGATGCCGACGGAGGAGCATGAGCGGCTGAAGGCGTTGGACGAGCGGGGTTCCGTGGCGGCAAAACCGAAGGGAAAGAAGCTGTGATGACCTGGGAACCTTCCAATACGCCGGGTCGATGCCCGATGAACCGTCGGCAAGTGCTTTGGACATCAGGCGCCTGGGCCGCTTGCTTGGCCACAGCGGGTTGCGTCACTGCGGAGGGCGGCTCGGGAATTGCTGCGGAACGGTGGGGCGCAGCGCAGAACTATCCGACTGGCTGGGGACCGCCAGACCAGCCGCCGCGTTGGGAGGGGTACCCCGCGTACCACGCTGGAAACTTCTCCGGCGGCTTTGAACAGATGTTCCGGCACAATGTCATTCGTGCGGGTAGCTCGCCCTCACCACTCCTAACGTCCCGCAGCACTGGCCGCTTGTCTGCGAACGCCGAAGCGTATGCCCGCGCCTGGCCTATCACGGGGCTGCTCATTACGCGCGATGGCGAGGTTCGCTTCGAGCATTACAACTTCGGCCGCACTCCCGAGATGCGCCTGACAAGTTGGTCAATGGCCAAGAGTGTAACATCACTGCTGTTCGGTATCGCGCTTGACCGCGAGCTGGTGCGTGATCTGGATGATACGGCGGGAGACTACGTACCGTCGCTCACGGGCACGCTTCATGGCTCAATAAAGCTCCGCCACCTGCTGAACATGTCGAGCGGGGCGGATGTCGATCATCGGCGAGATCCTGTGCGCATCGACGTGCCCGCCATCCTCGGTCGTACGGCAGCGCGGGCGGCTGGAACGGATGTCGAGCGGGTCGTTCGTGGATGGCGTGACAAGCGAGAAGAAGCAGGGATTCGCTTCAACTATAATGAGCTTTGTCCCCTCACCATCGGCATGGTGATCCGCTCCGTCAGTGGTGGAAGCCTCGCCCGTTTTGCACAAGACCACCTCTGGCAGCCTCTTGGCGCCGAGGGTGACGCGACTTGGCTCACGGACTCCCTTGGCCGCGAGTACAACTGCGCGGGTTTTGCTGCGCGCCTTCGCGACTGGGCGAGACTCGGCCAGCTAATCGCTCAGAACGGGCGAGTGGCCAATCGGCAGATCGTCAGTGCGGGATGGATCGAGGCGTGCCGGACTTGGGGAGAGCAGGACCGGCAAGTCGCTTATGGCGCCGCGCGCTCTGACACGGGTTACAAGAACTTCTTCTGGCATCCGTCACCGAATGGCCAGTGGCTGGTGATGAATGGCGCACATGGTCAAAGGCTAGCGGTCGACGTGAACTCACGTACCGTCATGGTGCAGACTGCCGTTAGCAGCGAGGGACCGTGGAGCAGAGATTTCTACGCGCTGTTCGACTTAGCCGCTTGGTCCTGAGGGGACTGCACCTCAGCGCAGAACGGACCCCATGTGCTTTAAGTTGGGCCGCGCGACATCCGCCGTCATCTCCTGAAAAGGCCGCTACACCGCTGCATTCTGGGGCGCCTGTGTTCTTAAGGCGAAGGTGGTAGGCAGGGCGTCGCGTTGTAGCGGCGATTTCCAAATATCAGGGGCTGCCTGCCTGCGTCGGCCAATCCGCTCTAACTAATAAAATATTTAGCCAAGTCTCGAGCGCCATCCGTGCCGTCGGCCGGCGTCGCGCCCCGGAGGTGATCGTCGACACATGGCGGTCGGCGCGGCCTGAGATCGACGGTCTGTCCGAGGCCGAAGTCAGGGAAGCCTTGGAAGGCCTCGACCCGCTTTGGGACGAACTGTTATGAACCGGACTCGAGGCAACTCGCAAAGGCGAAACAGCTTGTCGAGGCCCGGCAGGCAATCGGAGATCCACCGGATTGATGGCGACGGATGGAGCCGTTGGGCCTTGGCGAGCATCGGGCCGGACGGCTCGACGGCAACGACCTCCAGCCCGCGTGAAGCCAGCCAAGCCGCATCTCAGCCGGTCCCAGCGCCGACATCCAACACCAGCGCCGGTGCGCTCGGCAGCAGGTCGACGAGCCAGCCGTGGACGATCTCAGCCGCTACGGACTCATAGCGCCGCGATACATCTTCGGCATTGGCGTCGTACCAGCGAATTGCGTCTGACATCTGCCGTCAGAGTATGCGCCCCTTGTCGCAGCGGGAAGAACTGGTGGGCGTTTCGATGTGATTGCCCCTCGCACCCCGAGAGGGATACGAAAGCTAAGGATTTTTCATGCCGAAATACGTCGGCAAATCAGACGCTTAAAATCCGTACTGTTTTGCCGAAGTCAGGAGCTTTGGAGAATACGGGCTGGAGAGAGACGAATTTTGGCTCCGGCCCGGTTCACTCGGTCAACAGCTTTGGTGGGTGAACCGCGCGGATACTGGGGTTTTCGTCGGTGCCGCGCGGAGGCGGAGAGCGTTGTCGCGATAGAAGTTGGCGGAGGGAGTGGGATTCGAACCCACGATACGGTTTCCCGTATACACGCTTTCCAAGCGTGCGCCTTCAGCCGCTCGGCCATCCCTCCCTAGGCGGCGCACTCTAGAGTATTGATCGGCCGAAGGGAATCCCGCCGGCGGGCGGGGATCGATTCCGCCATATCGCGCGGCGTGATAGCATCGTTCCGTCTTGGCGGGGCAGCGCGGGCGGCGGGGGCATGATCATCGGGCGGACGATCGGCTGGATATTCCTCCTCCTCGCCGTCGCCGCCGGCATGTTCGAGGTCGCCTCGGCGGCGATGGCGTGGGAGTACCGGTTCGTCGCGCTGGGCGAGCTCTGGTATCGGCTCGATGCCACGAGCCTCAACGGTCTTCAGGCCGGCATCCAGCGCTATCTCGCGCCGTGGCTCTGGGACAATGTCGTCGCGCCGATCCTTTTCGTCCCGGCGTGGCTCGTGTTCCTGGTGCCGGGCGTCCTGTTCCTGATCCTCTGCCGCCGGCGCAACCGCTCGGTGCGCCGCTAGGCCGGTCGCGACGGCGGCCGGCCGCCCTCAGTCGTCGCCGATCCGGAGCGCGGCGATGAAGGCCGATTGCGGGATCTCGACCTCGCCGAACTGGCGCATCCGCTTCTTGCCTTCCTTCTGCTTGTCGAGGAGCTTCCGCTTGCGCGACACGTCGCCGCCATAGCACTTGGCGAGCACGTCCTTCCGGAGCGCCGAGATCGTCTCGCGCGCGATCACCCGCCCGCCGATCGCGGCCTGCAGCGCGATCTTGAACAGCTGGCGCGGGATCAGGTCCTTCAGCCGCTGGCAGATCATGCGGCCGCGGCTCTCGGCGCGGCTGCGGTGGCTCATGAACGACAGCGCATCGACCGGCTCGTTGTTGACGAGGATCGCGACCTTGACGAGATCGCCCTCCTCGTAGCCCTCCATCTGGTAGTCGAAGCTCGCATAGCCGCGCGACACCGATTTCAGCCGGTCGTAGAAGTCGAACACCACCTCGTTGAGCGGCAGGCGGTAGACGATCATCGCCCGGCCGCCGACATAGGTGAGCTCCTTCTGGATGCCGCGCCGCTCCTCGCAGAGCTTGAGGACTGCACCGAGATGGTCGTCGGGCACCAGGATGGTCGCCCTGATCCACGGCTCCTCGATCATGCGGATCTTCACCGGGTCCGGCATGTCGGCCGGGTTGTGCAGCTCGAGCACCGTCGCGTCGTCGAGATGCAGGCGATAGATCACCGACGGCGCGGTCGCGATCAGGTCGAGGTCGAACTCGCGCGTGAGGCGCTCCTGGATGATCTCGAGATGGAGGAGGCCGAGGAACCCGCAGCGGAAGCCGAAGCCGAGCGCGGCCGAGGTCTCGGGCTCGTAGTGGAAGCTCGAATCGTTGAGCCGGAGCTTGGCGAGCGAATCGCGGAGCGTCTCGTAGTCGGCCGAATCGACCGGGAACAGCCCGCAGAAGACGACCGGCACGCTCGGCTTGAAGCCCGGCAGCGGCACCGCCGTCTGCCGCCGCTCCTCGGTCAGCGTGTCGCCGACACGGCAGTCGGCGACGGTCTTGATGCCGGCGGTGATGAACCCGACCTCGCCCGGGTGGAGCGCCGCCATCTCGACCCGCTTCGGCGTGAAGGCGCCGACCGAATCGATCTCGTAGGTGGCGCCGGTCGCCATCATCCGGATCTTCATGCCCTTGCGGATGACGCCGTCATAGACGCGCACCAGGACGATCACGCCGACATAGGAATCGTACCAGCTGTCGACGAGGAGCGCCTTGAGCGGCGCCGCCGCCTCGCCCTTGGGCGGCTTGATGCGGGCGACGATCGCCTCGAGCACGTCCGGGATCCCGAGCCCGGTCTTGGCCGAGATCATGACCGCATCCGCCGCCTCGATCCCGATCACGTCCTCGATCTGGCTCCGCACCCGGTCCGGCTCGGCCGCCGGCAGGTCGATCTTGTTGAGGACGGGCACGATGTCGAGGTCGCTCTCGATCGCGAGATAGGCGTTGGCGAGCGTCTGCGCCTCGACGCCTTGGCTCGCGTCGACGACGAGGAGCGCACCCTCGCAGGCGGCGAGCGACCGGCTCACCTCGTAGGTGAAGTCGACATGGCCCGGCGTGTCGATCAGGTTGAGCTCGTAGGTCGCGCCGTCCTTCGCCTGGTAGAGAAGCCGGACCGTCTGCGCCTTGATGGTGATGCCGCGCTCGCGCTCGATGTCCATCGAATCGAGGATCTGCTCGCGCATCTCGCGGCTCTCGAGCGCACCACACGCCTCGATCAGGCGGTCGGCGAGCGTCGACTTGCCGTGGTCGATGTGGGCGACGATCGAGAAGTTCCGGATGTGGCTGAGATCGGGCATGAGTGCGGCGCAACATAGGGTCTGGCACAGACCGATTCAACCGATGCGCCGCGGCGGCGGCGCGGCGGCCGGCCGATCGATCCGGCGGGCCAGCCTATCGACAGGCCCGGATCGACAGGCCCGGATCGACAGGCCGGGCGTTGTCAGATATGTAACGATATAACATATTTGACGCGTCCGATCAGAGGGCCTGATCGCAACCGAAGAAGGCAAACATGCGTGCGCGGCGTGGCGCGATGGCGGGGTGGCTCGGGTTCTGGGTGGCGGCTCTGGCGGTGCCCGCCGCGGCGACGGCGGCGCCGTTCTATACGATCGTCGATCTCGGCACGCTCGGCGGCACGACGAGTTTCGCGCTCGACGTCAACAATCTCCGCCAGGTCACCGGCAACGCGCAGACGCCGACCGGCCAGCCGTCGCCCCGTCTCAACGGCTTCGTGTGGTCGCCGCCCGCGGGTCCGATGGCCAATATCGGGACGCTCCCCGGCAGCAATAATTTCAGCCGCGGCTACGCCATCAACGATTCGGGCGTCGTCGTCGGCGAGAGCGACAACAACAACTCGCGCGCCTTCCGCTGGGATTCCGGCGCCGGCACGACCGGCCTCATCCGCCTCGTCGGCGACAACGACCGCGGCGTTCCTCGGCCAGGATCGCGGCGTAGGCGGGAACCGCCGCCATCAGTTCATCTTGGCGAGGTCGAGATCGAGGAGCCGCGCCATCTCGCGGAGACTGTCATAGGCCTTGTCGTCGCTCGGTGCGAAGCCCTCGACGCGGAACGACCTCAGGATTTCCTTGTCCTTGAGATCGAGGAATGCGCGCCGGATCCCCTCCTTGAGCGCGGGCGCGAGATTGCCCTGCATCACGATCGGATAGTTGAGGATCGGATCCGACAGGCTGATCTTCACGATCTTCGCCTCGTCGATGACATTGCGCGCGACGAGCGTGCGGAAGATCGGCTCCGATAGCGCGCCGGCCGGAACTTGGCCCGCCTGCACCGCACGGGCGACGGCATCGTGCGTCCCGAGATGGATGGGCTTGTAGTCCTTTTCGCCGACCAGCCCGTGCTTGACGAGATGGGCGCGCGGGGCGAGATGGCTCGAGGTCGAGGCCTGGTCGCCGAAGGCGAAGGGCTTGCCCTTGATGTCGTCGATCGACTTGATCGGGCCGTCGCGTGTCGCGATCAGGATCGAGTTGTAGGTCGGCGCGCCGCGCTCCACGCCGACCGCGAAGGTCTCGATCTCGGGCGCGCGCGATTTCGCGAGCACATAGGAGAACGGGCCGAAATAGGCGATCTCGATGCGTCCGAACCGCATCGCCTCGATCATCGAGGAATAATCGGTGGTGACGACGATCTCGATCTCCTTCCTGAGCGCGGCCTCGAGATGGGCCTTGAGCGGCTGCGCGTTCTGGATGACGGTCGCTGCGTTCTCGTCCGGCAGGAGCGTGACGCGGAGCTTGGCGGGATCGCGGCCCTGGGCGGTCGTCGAATGGGGCGCGAGCGCGACCGCGGCGACGACGGCGATCGCGAGGAACAGACGTCGGTTCATGCGTAGGTCCCTGTCCGTTGTGGTTGAAGATCGAAGTCGTCCGGTTCGGCGGCGATCCGGCCGTAGACGGCCGCGGCCTCGCGATCGCCGAAGGCGGCGGGCGGCCCGTCGAACACGACCCGTCCGGCCGCCAGCGCGACGATGCGGTCGGCATAGCGGCGGGCGAATTCGAGCTGGTGCAGGCTGACGACCGCGGTCAGCCGGTCGGCCTTGCAGATGCCGTGCAGGAGGTCGAGGACGCGCGCGGCGGTCGCCGGATCGAGGCTCGCGACCGGCTCGTCGGCGAGGATGAGCGCGGGCACCTGCACCAGCGCGCGCGCGATCCCGACGCGCTGCTGCTGGCCGCCGGACAGCGTGTCGGCGCGCTTCAGCGCGTAGTCGATCAGACCGACCCGCTCGATCGCCTCGAGCGCGCGCTCACGCTCGGCGCGCGCGAAGGGGAGGAGGGTGCGGAGCGCGCCGTGATAGCCGAGCCGGCCGGTCAGCACGTTGCCCAGCACCGACACGCGGCCGATGAGCTGGTGGCTCTGGAAGATCATTCCGGTGCGGCGCCGGTGGCGCGCGAGCCGGCGGCGTCCGTCGACGGCGCCGATGCCGTCGACGACGACGCGCCCGCGGGTCGGCGTCACGAGGCCGTTGAGGGCGCGCAAGAGCGTCGACTTGCCCGCGCCCGACGATCCGAGGAGGACGGTGAACGCGCCACGCGCGAAGCCGAGCGAGACCGGATCGAGCGCGCGGGTGCCGTTGGGGTAGACGACTTCGAGTTCTTCGACGGCGATCATCGGCGACCGGGCGCTGCGACCGGCGCCTGGCCGCCGGACGACGCCTTATCTACGGCGCACGCGATTCTCGGGCGCTCACGTTATCGGCGCATGACGATCGTGTTGCGGTTTGATGACGGCCGTCACGCGACGACGCGGCCGTCAGCCGCGGAGCGCGCCCCCGGTCGCCTTGGTGATCGCGGCGACGATCCTCGCCCCGATCGCCTCGATCTCGGCGTCGGTGAGCGTCGCCTCGCTCGGCTGCAGCGTGACGGCGATGGCGACCGATTTCTTGCCCGCCTCGACGCCCTTGCCGGCGTAGATGTCGAACACGGCGACGTCGGCGACGAGCTTGCGGTCGGCGCCCTTGGCCGCGCGCACGATCTGGCCGGCGCCGATCGCATCGTCGACCAGGAACGCGAAGTCGCGCACCACCGGCTGGAACGCGGAGACGCGGATGAGCGGCCGCGCCGCGCCGCGCCGCGCCTTGGGCTCCGGCACCGCGTCGACCATGACCTCGAAGGCCGCGATCGGCCCCGCGACATCGAGCGCCGCCAATGCGGCCGGGTGCAGCTCGCCGAACCAGGCGAGCGCGGACGGTCCCTGTCGCAGCGTGCCCGACCGCCCCGGATGATACCAGGCCGGCGCGTCGGTCGTCGTCTGGAGGCCATCCGTCGCGACGCCGAGCGCGATCAGCGCCGCGATCGCGTCCGCCTTGGCGTCGAAGGCATCGACCGGTCGCGGCGGCGCGTTCCAGTGGCGCGACCCGCTCGCCCCGGCGCGCACGCCGCCGGCGATCGTGGTCTGGCCCTCGGGCGTGTCGTTCGCGTATTGCGGGCCGACCTCGAACAGGGCCGAATCCGCGAACCCGCGCGCGGCGTTCCGCCGTGCGGCGTCGACGAGGTTGGGGAGCACCGACGGCCGCATGGTGTCGAGATCGGCGCTGATCGGATTGGCGATGCGGAGCGCCGGATCGGTGCCGCCGAACGGCGCCGCGAGGCGCGCCGACAGGAACGAGAACGTCACCGCCTCGACCATGCCGCGGCCGGCGAGCGCGCGACGGACGAGCGCGGTGCGCCGCTGCACCGGCGTCAGCGCCGGCTTGCCGACGATCGTCTCGCGGTGCATCGGCACGACCGGGATCTTGTCGAAGCCGTGGATGCGCAGGACCTCCTCGACGAGATCGGCCTCGCCGTGGATGTCGGGCCGCCACGGCGGCACGTGCGCCGTGATCGTCGCCGCATCGCCCGTCGTCTCGAAGCCGAGCGCATCGAGGATGCGGCGCGCCTCGGCCGCCTCGACCGCGATGCCGCCGAGACCCGCGATGCGCGCGAGGCGAAGCGTCTGGCTTCGTGTCCAGCCGGGCTCGACCCCGGTCGCGGCGAGTGTCGAAGCCTCGCCGCCGCAGAGCGCGAGGATCATGCGCGCGGCGACCTCGGCGCCCCAGATCGCCGACGTCGGATCGACGCCGCGCTCGAAGCGGTACCGCGCGTCGGAGACGATGCCGAGCTTGCGCCCGGTCGCGGCGACGCAGATCGGGTCGAACAGCGCCACCTCGAGAAAGACGCTCGTCGTCGCGTCCTCGGTCTTCGAGCTCTCGCCGCCCATGACGCCCGCGATCGAGCGCGCACCGCGATCGTCGGCGATGACGAGGACGGCGGGGTCGAGGGTATAGGTCTTGCCGTCGAGCGCGGCGATCGTCTCGCCCGGCCGGGCGAAGCGCATGGTCGGCTGCCCGACGAGCTTCGCCGCATCGAAGACGTGGAGCGGCCGGCCGAGATCGAGGGTGACGTAGTTGGTGACGTCGACGAGCGCCGAGATCGGCCTGAGCCCCACGGCGCGGAGCCGGTTCTGGAGCCACGCCGGGCTCGGCCCGTTGCGGAGGCCGCGGAAACTGCGCCCGACCACCATCGGGCAGGCATCGCCGTTGCCGGGGAGATCGCGCCGCCAGCGGAGCGGGCTCTCGAACGTGCCCGGCACGGGCGTCGTATCGAGCGGCTTCAGCCGCCCGAGCCCGGCCGCGGCGAGATCGCGCGCGATGCCGCGGACGCTCGCACAGTCCGACCGGTTGGGCGTGATCGAGACCTCGATGACCGGATCGTCGAGCCCGGCGAGACGCGCGAACGGCGCGCCGATCGGCGCGTCGGCGGCGAGCTCGATGATGCCCTCGTGCTCGTCGGAGAGGCCGAGCTCGCGCTCCGAGCACAGCATGCCGTTCGACGCCTCGCCGCGGATGATCCCGGCCTGGAGCACCATGCCGGTGCCGGGGATGCGCGTCCCCGGCTTCGCGAACACGCCCTTCATGCCGGTGCGCGCATTGGGCGCGCCGCACACGACCTGGATGGTCTCGGCGCCGGTGTCGACGCGGCACAGGCGGAGCCGGTCGGCGTTGGGGTGCTGGCGCGCCTCGACGACATGGCCGACGACGAAGGCGGCGAGCGCGCGGCCGCGGTCCTCGACGCCCTCGACCTCGAGGCCGATGCGGGTCAGGGTCGCCGCGACCTCGTCGGCCTTCGCCGTGGTGTCGAGATGGTCCTCGAGCCAGGAGAGCGTGAGCTTCATCGGGTGAGCCCGCCCGCGATCGTCGGCACGTCGTAGGGCGCGAAGCCGTAGTGACGGAGCCAGCGGAGATCGCTCTCGTAGAAGGTGCGGAGATCGGGGATGCCGTATTTCAGCATCGCCACGCGCTCGATCCCGAGGCCGAAGGCGAAGCCCTGGTAGCGCGCGGGATCGATGCCGCAATTGGCCAGCACCTTCGGATGCACCATGCCGCAGCCGAGGATCTCGAGCCAGTCGGCGCCCTTGCCGATGGTAAGCCCGCCACCCTCGCGCGAGCAGCCGATGTCCATCTCCGCGCTCGGCTCGGTGAACGGGAAGAAGCTCGGCCGGAATCGGACCGGCAGATCGTCGACGTCGAAGAAGGCGCGGCAGAACTCGATCAGGCAACCCTTGAGGTGGCCCATGTGCGTCGTCTCGTCGACGACGAGCCCCTCGATCTGGTGGAACATCGGCGAATGCGTCGCGTCATGGTCGGCGCGGAAGGTGCGGCCGGGCACGATGATGCGGATCGGCGGCTGCGCCTTGCGCATCGAGCGGATCTGCACCGACGAGGTGTGGGTGCGCAGGAGCAGCCGCGTGCCGTCCGCCTTCTCGGGCAGATAGAACGTGTCGTGGTCCTGCCGCGCCGGGTGCTCGGGCGGAATGTTGAGCGCGGTGAAGTTGTGCTCGTCGGTCTCGATGTGCGGGCCCTCGGCGAAGGCGAAACCCATCTCGGCGAAGATGCCGACGAGCTCGTCGACGACCTGGCTGATCGGGTGGATGCGGCCCTCGGTCTCCGGCCGCGCCGGCAGCGTCACGTCGATCCGCTCGCGCGCGAGCCGCGCGGAGAGCGCGCCGGTCTCGATCGCGGTCTTCCTCGCCTCGATCGCGGCGGCGATCTCGTCCTTGAGGACGTTGATCAGGGCGCCGGCGGCGCGCCGTTCCTCGGGCGCGAGCGCACCGATGGTCTTGGTCAGCTCGGTGACGCTGCCCTTGCGCCCGAGCGCCGCGACGCGCACGCGCTCTATGTCGTCGGCGGTCGCGGCCGCCGCGATCTCGGCGAGGAGCTCGGTCCGGATCTGGTCGATGTTCTGCATGGCTCAGGCGTCTCCGCTGCCGGTCGCGCGGCGGGCGCTTCCGGCATCGGTGCGACCGCGCGGTTGGGGCGCGATCAGGCCGCGAGCGCGGCCTGCGCCCGGTCGACGATGGCCTTGAACGCCTCGGGCTCGCGCGCGGCGATGTCGGCCAGCACCTTGCGGTCGATCTCGATCCCGGCCTCCTTGATCCCGTTCATGAACTGGGAATAGGTGAGGCCATGGGCGCGCACGCCGGCGTTGATGCGCTGGATCCAGAGCGCGCGGAAGCTGCGCTTCTTGTTGCGCCGGTCGCGATAGGCATAGCGCTGCGCCTTCTCGAGCTTCTCGAGCGCGATCCGGTAGTTGGTCGAGTTGCGGCCGCGAAAGCCCTTGGTCTGGTCGAGGACCTTCTTGTGCCGGGTGTGGCTGGTCACGCCGCGTTTCACGCGTGCCATCGCGCTAGCTCCGGTGATAGGGCATGTATTTGAGGATGATGCCGGCGTCGGAGGCGTTCAGCACCT
The DNA here is from genome assembly GCA_016869145.1 of Alphaproteobacteria bacterium. Lineage (GTDB taxonomy): Bacteria > Pseudomonadota > Alphaproteobacteria > MPNO01 > VGEU01 > VGEU01. The sequence continues at coordinate 15,237 of VGEU01000030.1, forward strand.
CGGTGCCGCGCGCCTGGCGCTTCATCTTCTGCGGGCGCTTCCTCAGGTTGTGCCGCTTGTAGGCGACCGACGCCCGGACCTTGCCGGTCGCCGTGGTGCGGAAGCGCTTCTTCGCCCCGCTTTTGGTCTTCATCTTGGGCATTTGCCTCTCTCGCTCGACGGGGTGAGGGATCGGGGTCGCCACGGCATGCCCGCGGGCCGGGCGACCCGTGAAGGCGCGGGTTATAGCGGTCCGAAGGGCCGGACGCAAGGGTACGCCACCGGCCCGGCGCCGGGACCGCGCTTTTTAAAGGAAGGCGCCGGAATTTACAAAGCGCGGTCCGCTTTGTCGGTCGATTTACAAAGCGATGCACCCCCCGCGGGGCGCGATCACCGCGGCGCGATGACCATCACCATCTGGCGGCCTTCGAGGCGGGGGAACTGCTCGACCTTGGCGATCTCGTCGGTGTCCTCGCGGACCCGGTCGAGCACCTTGGCGCCGATCTCCTGGTGCGCCATCTCGCGCCCGCGGAATCGCAGCGTCACCTTCACCTTGTCGCCTTCGCCGATGAACTTCTTCACGCTCCGCATCTTCACGAGATAGTCGTTCTCGTCGATGTTGGGCCGGAGCTTGATCTCCTTGACCTCGATGACCTTCTGCTTCTTGCGGGCCTCGTTCTTCTTTTTCTGGACCTCGTACTTGAACTTGCCGAAGTCGAGGATCTTGCAGACGGGGGGGTCGGCCTCGGGGGCGATCTCGACCAGATCGAGGCCGCGGTCGGCCGCCTTGTCGAGGGCCTCGTCGATCGCGACGACGCCGATCATCGTTCCGTCCGCATCGACCAGCCGCACGCGGCGCGCGCTGATCGCTTCATTGATCCGCCGATCGTCCTTCGACGGCGGTTCCTGGATCGGTGATCTGGCTATAGAACTGTCTCCTCTTCCGTTGTCCGGGCGTATGCCGCCGGCGCGTCGGCACCCTCAGCCGAGGGGACCACGCGCCTCCGCGCCCAGTCTAGTGATGACGTCTTCGAGCGCAAGGACTTCCTGATCGTTGCGCCCGAGGCGGCGGAGCGCGACCTCGCGGTTCTCGACCTCGCGCTTGCCGACGGCGAGGATGACGGGAACCTTCGCGACGCTGTGCTCGCGCACCTTGTAGCTGATCTTCTCGTTGCGGTCGTCGATCTCGGCGCGGATGCCGGCGGCGTCGAGCGCGTCGCGCACCTCGGCGGCATAGGCGTCGCTGTCGTTGGTGATGGTGGCGACGACGGCCTGGACCGGCGCCAGCCAGAACGGCAGCCGGCCCGCGTGGTGCTCGATCAGGATGCCGATGAAGCGCTCGAACGAGCCGAGGATCGCGCGGTGCAGCATCACCGGGCGGTGCTTCTGGCCGTCCTCGCCGACATAGCTCGCATCGAGCCGCTCGGGCAGCACGAAGTCGACCTGGAGCGTGCCGCACTGCCAGTCGCGCCCGAGCGCATCGCGCAGCACGAACTCGAGCTTCGGTCCGTAGAACGCGCCCTCGCCCGGGTTGAGCGTGAAAGTCAGCCCCGCCGCCTCGACCGCGCGCTTCAAGGCGTCCTCGGCCTTGTCCCAGATCGCGTCGGTGCCCGCGCGTGTCGCCGGCCGGTCGGAGAACTTGATCCGCACGTCGTCGTAGCCGAAGTCGCGGTAGACGCTCATCAGGACGTCGCAGAACCGCCGCGTCTCAGCGGTGATCTGGTCCTCGGTGCAGAAGATGTGCGCGTCGTCCTGCGTGAAGGCGCGCACGCGCATCAACCCGTGCAGCGCGCCCGACGGCTCGTAGCGGTGGCACGATCCGAACTCGGCCATGCGCAACGGGAGGTCGCGATAGCTCTTGAGCCCCTGGCGGAAGATCTGCACATGGCACGGGCAGTTCATCGGCTTCAGCGCGAAGATGCGCTGGTCCTCGGTCTGCGCCGTGAACATGTGGTCGCGGAATTTCTCCCAGTGCCCCGACATCTCCCACAGCGTGCGGTCGACGAGTTGCGGCGTGCGCACCTCGACATAGTGCTCGCGCTTGAGACGGGCACGGATATAGTCCTCGATCACGCGGTAGAGCTGCCAGCCCTTCGGGTGCCAGAAGACGCTGCCGACCGCCTCCTCCTGGAAATGGAACAGCTCCATCTCGCGCCCGAGGCGGCGGTGGTCGCGCCGCTCGGCCTCCTCGAGGAGGGCGAGATAATGCGCGAGCTCCTTTTCGTCGCGCCACGCGGTGCCGTAGATGCGCTGCAGCATCTCGTTCCGCGAATCGCCCCGCCAATAGGCGCCGGCGACCTTGAGGAGCTTGAAGCCCTTGCCGATGTGGCCGGTCGCCGGGCCGTGCGGCCCGCGGCAGAGATCGAGCCAGTCGCCCTGGCGGTAGACCGAGATGCCCTCGCCGGCCGGGAAGCCCTCGATCAGCGCGGCCTTGTAGTGCTCGCCCTTCTCCTTGAAGGCAGTGATCGCGTCCTCGCGGTCCCATTCCTCGCGCACGAACGGCGCGTTGCGGGCGATGATCTCGTGCATGCGCGCCTCGATACGCGCGAGGTCCTCGGGCGTGAACGGGGCCGGGCGGGCGAAGTCGTAATAGAAGCCGTTCTCGATATTGGGGCCGATCGTGACCTGGGTGCCCGGATAGATCTCCTGCACCGCCTGGGCGAGGACGTGGGCGGCGTCGTGGCGGATGATCTCGAGCGCGATCGGGTCCTTCCGCGTCACGATCGCGATCCGCGCCGCGCGCGCGACGACCGTCGCGAGATCGACGATGCGCCCGTCGATCTCGAGCGCGAGCGCGGCCTTGGCGAGGCCGGGGCCGATCGCGGCCGCGATCTCGGCGCCCGTCACGGGCCGGTCGAAGCGACGCACGCTGCCGTCGGGCAGCGTGATCGCGACACCGGCGCCCTGAGGCGCGGCTGTCTGGTTCGGGGCTGTCATCGTCGGGTGACCACGGGGTTCTCTACCCCTCGGCATTTAATGCATGTTTAAGGCCGCGGCAACCTCGGCCGGGTCGAGGGTGGCGAGCCGTGGCCGCTGCAGGACGGTGACCCCGGCCCCGCGCGGGGCGCACAGCGCCGGCTCGGATTCGGGGCCGAACAGCACCACGGTCGGTGCGCCGGCGACCGCGGCGAGATGGATCGGCCCCGAATCGTTGCCGACCGCGGCGGCGGCATCGCGCGCGAGGCCGACGAGGTCGGCGAGCGTGGTCCGGCCGACGAGGTCGACCGCCGACGGCGCGGCGGCGCAGATGATGTCGGCCGCCTCGCGCTCGACCGCGGTGCCGACGACGACCGGCGTCACGCCGCGCGCGCGGAGGTGGCGGGCGAGCGCGCCGTAGCCCGCCGCCGGCCAGCGCTTGCCCGGCCGCGACCCGGCCGAGCCCGGCACCAGGAGGACATAGGGCCGCGCCAGGGCGAACCGCGTCGCATCGGCGACGACCCACGAGAGATCGGGCGCCGGCACATCGAAGATGCCGGCCATCGCGAGCTGCTCGACCTGGCGGTCGAGGGTGTGCATGCGGTCTCGATCGGGGTTGGCGTCCGGGTGCGAGGCGCCGCGCGCGATGCCGGACCACTCGGGGCGGGGACCGGGGCCGAGGAGCCGGAAATAGCCCGCGGTGCGGTCCGAGGTCTGGAGGTCGTAGACCCGGTCGAGCCCGGCGCCGCGGAGCCGGCGGCGGAAGGCGAGCCAGGCGAGCGGCTCGGCGAGCCGCGGCCGGCGGTCGATCCAGAACGCGTCGAACCAGCCGGACGGCGCGAGGGCGGTGTCGTAGGGCCGCGTGGTCAGGAGCGTGATATGCGCGCCGCGATGGGCGTTCCGGATCGCCTGGAAGGCGCCGAGCGCGAGGACGATGTCGCCGAGCGCCGACAGCTTGATCACGAGGACGCGGCGGATCGGGCTTCCGTCCGCGCGCGCGATCTCGGTCATGGCGCCGATGCGGCGGGCAGGAGCGACTCGTAGACCGCGAGCGTCTCGGCGCACATGCGCTCGCGGGTGAAGTTCGCCTCGACATGGGCGCGCGCGACGAGCGCGAGACGCACGCGGTCGTTGGTCGACAGCGCGAGCGCCTGGTCGAGCGCGCCGGCGAGCGCGGCCGCATCGCCCGGCGGCACCAGCCAGCCGGTCTCGCCGCCGAGGATCGTCTCGCGCGAGCCGCCGTGGTCGGTCGCGATCACCGGCCGGCCCATCGCCTGCGCCTCGACCGCGACGCGGCCGAACGCCTCGGCCTCGACGGAAGCCGAGACGACGACGTCGGCCAGCATGTAGGCGGCCGGCATGTCGGTGCAGTTGCCGACCAGGCTGACGCGCGCGCCGAGACCCTGCGCGACGATCGACCGCTCGAGCGCCTCGCGGTACTCGGTGCGGCCCTGGTCGTCGCCGACGAGGACGCAGACCGCGTCGCGCCGCACGATCCGCGCCATCGCCTCGACGAGGACGAGCTGGCCCTTCCAGCGCGTGAGCCGGCCCGGCAGCATCACGACCGGCGCGCCGTCGGGAAGCCGCCAGGCGCGCGCGAGCTTGATCACGCGCTCGGCCGAGACGTTGCGCGCATCGAAGGCGCGGAGATCGATGCCGCGCGGGATGGTGACCACGCGCGAAGGGTCGATGCCGTAGCGCGCCACCACCTGGTCGTGGATGAACGACGAGATCGCGATCACCCGGTCGCCCTTGGTCATGACGCGGTTGTACCAGCGCTTGATCGCGCTCTCGGCGCTGTAGTTGCCGTGGAAGGTGGTGACGAAGGGCCGCCGCGTGCGGCGCGCGGCGCGCCATGCGCTCCAGGCCGGCGCGCGGCTCCGCGCGTGCACGATGTCGACGTGCTCGGCCTCGATCAGCCGGGCGAGGCGGCGCGCATTGGCGTGGATCGAGAGCGGGTCCTTGCGGTGGACGTCCATCTCGATATGCGTCGCGCCGGCGCGCACGAGATCGTGGACCATCGGCCCGTCGTGGCTGACCACGATCGCGCGCCAGCCGGCGGCCGCGAGCGCCTGGGCGACGTCGACGGTGCCGCGCTCGACGCCGCCGGTGACGAGTGCGGGCAGGACCTGGAGGACGACCGGCGGCCGCGTTTCCGCCTCGGTTGCGGTCATGCTAGGGTTCCGGTCGCAGTCGGGACGATGGTCGCGGCCGGGTGGCGGCCGATGATGGGGATGATGTCGGTCATGGACGACGCGGGATCGCCGGCGATCCTACCACGCGGCGGCGGCGCGGCAATCGCCTACCATCGGCGCGCGGGCGCCGAGCCCGGTGTCGTCTTCCTGTGCGGTTTCCGCTCCGACATGACGGGCTCGAAGGCGATCGCGCTCGAGACGCATTGCCGCCTGCACGGCCGCGCCTTCCTCCGCTTCGACTACCAGGGCCACGGCGCCTCGACGGGCCGCTTCGTCGACGGCACGATCGGGCTCTGGGCGACCGACGCGATCGCCGCGATCGATGCGCTTACCACCGGCCCGCAGATCCTGGTCGGCTCGTCGATGGGCGGCTGGATCATGCTTCTCGCCGCGCTGGCGCGGCCCGGGCGCATCGCCGGCCTCGTCGGCATCGCCGCCGCGCCCGATTTCACCGAGGACCTGATCTGGGCCCGGCTCGACGACGCGCGCCGGCGCGCGCTCCGCGAGGACGGCGTCTTCCACGAGCCCTCGGCCTACGATCCGAAGCCGACCCCGATCACCCGCACTCTGGTCGAGGAGGGCCGCCGCCATCTCCTTCTCGACCGGCCGATCGCGGTCCACTGCCCGGTCCGCCTGTTCCACGGCATGCGCGATCCCGACGTGCCGTTCGCACGCGCGATGCGGCTCGCCGATGCGCTGCTCTCGACCGATGTCGAGGTGCGGCTGATCAAGGACGGCGATCACCGCCTGTCGCGCGACAAGGACATCGCGCTCGTCGCCGCCGCGGTCGACGAGCTCGCCGACCGGGTGTGATCGCGGGCGCCGTTCAGCCATCGGCGGCGAGGATCGCAGCGAGGCCCTCGCGATAAGACGGGAAGCGGAGCGCATAGCCGAGCTCGGTCTTGATCCGCCCGTTGGCGACGCGCCGGTTCTCGGCGAAGAAGCTCCGCGCCATCGGCGTGAGCGTCGCCGGGTCATAGGGCTCCTCGGGCGGTGGCGCGACGCCGAGGAGCCGCGCCGCCTCGGCGACGACCGCGGCCGACGGCGCCGGCTCGTCGTCGCAGACGTTATAGATGCGATCGGCGTAGATGCGATCGGCGTCGACGCGATCGGCGCGGGGCTCCGCCATCGCCGCGCGGATGACGCCGACGATGTCCGCGACATGGACGCGCGAGAACGCCTGGCCCGGCTTGACGATGCGCCGTGCGGTGCCGGCGCGAAGCTGGTCGAACGCGCTCCGCCCCGGGCCGTAGATGCCGGCGAGGCGGAAGACCACGACGGGGATGCCGGCCTCGCGCCCGAGGCGTCGCCACGCCGCTTCCGCCGCGAGGCGGCGGACGCTCCGGTCCTGGCCGGGCGCGGGCGGCGTCTCCTCGTCCACCACGGCGCCGCCGCGGTCGCCATAGACACCGGTCGTCGACAGATAGCCGATCCAGCCGAGCCCGGCCGTCGCCGCGATGTCGGCGGCGTGATGATCGAGGACGGGATCGCCGTCGCCGTCGGGCGGCACCGAGACCACGAGATGCGTCGCGCCGTCGAGCGCCCCGCGCGCGTCGTCGAGCGGACGGCCGCGGTCGAAGAGATGCGCCGCGATCCCCATCGCCTCGAGGCCGGCCGCCTCCGCCCTCATCCGGCAGGTGCCGGCGAGCGCGGCACCGTCGGCCGCGACGGCGCGGGCGAGATGGTCGGCCACATAGCCGACACCGAACAGGAACAGCCGCACGGGACCCCCGGTTGTAAGCGCAGGGGCCGGCCGCTATGGTCGATGACCGATCCCGCGCGATGGACGATATGGCGCTCCGACACCGCTTGACCAGCGCGCTCGCGGCCGCGCTCCTCACCGCCGTCCTCGCCACCCTGGCGCCGGCGGCGGCGCAGGACCCGGCCGAGTACACCGCGTGCATGGAGCGCGCGCGGTCGAAGCCGGCCGAGGGCCGCGCCGAGGCGCTCGCCTGGCGCAACCGCGGCGGCGGGGTGCCGGCGCGGCACTGTCTCGCGGTCGCGCTGTTCCAGCTCGGCGAGAACGAGGAGGCGGCGCGCCAGTTCGAGGCCGCGGCCGAGGACCGCGCGACGCCGTCGGTCGATCTCCGCGCCGAGCTCTACGCCCAGGCGGCGCAGGCCTGGTTCCAGGCCGGGCGCGTGCCGCCGGCCCACCGCGCGCTCTCGCTCGCGATCGACCTCCGCCCCGACGACGCCGAGCTCCTGGTCGAGCGCGCGATCGTGCTCGGCGGCGCCGAGAAGTACTGGGAGGCGATCGACGACCTCAACCGCGCGCTCGATCTCGCGCGCGACAATGCCGATGCGTTCGTGCTGCGCGCCTCCGCCTATCGCCGGGTCGGCAGCCTCGACCTCGCCGAGGAGGACATCGGCCGTGCGCTCGCGCTCCAGGCCAACAATGTCGAGGGGCTGCTCGAGCGCGGCATCATCCGAAGGCTTCGCGGCGATCTCGCGCGTGCCCGCGCCGACTGGATTCGCGTCCTCCAGCTCCGCCCCGATTCGCCCGCAGGCGATGTCGCGCGCGCCAATCTCGAGGCCGCCGACGTCGACAAGCGCTAGGCCGCCCTCTACTCGGCGGCGTCGCCGTCGGCGCGATAGATCGCGGCGATCCCGGCGGCCGGCGAGCGCGTTCATCCGCTCGCCCTGAACGAGCACATCGCCCGTGTCGGGGGCGACGAGCCGGCTCACGCAGCGGAACACGGTCGACTTGCCGGCGCCGCTCGGGCCGAGTAGCACGACGAACTCGCCGGGCGCGACGGCGAAGGAGACGTCGTCCGCGGCGACCGTGCCGCCATAGCGCTTGCCGACACCGCGAAGCTCGACCGCCGGAATCATGCCAGCCTCCGGCGCAGCCAGGCGCTGAGCTGGTCGATGACGGTCACCATGAGCAGGACGATGACCGTGAGCGTGAAGAGCCGCTGGAAGTCGAGAAGGTCGATCGCGGCCTTGATCTCGATCCCGATTCCGCCGGCGCCGACGATGCCGAGGATGGTCGAGGTGCGCACGTTCGCCTCCCACACATAGAGCGAGACCGAGGCGAGGTTGGGCAGCACCGAGGGCAGGAGCGCATAGGCGACGACGCCGGTCCGGCTCGCGCCCGTCATCGTCACCGCCTCGAGCGGCGCGGCGAGCACCGTCTCGATCGCCTCGCTGTTGAGCTTCGTGATCACCCCGACGGCATGGACGATCATCCCGAGCACGCCCGCGAACGGGCCGAGCCCGACGGCGGCGACGAACAGGATCGCGAACACGACCGTGTCGATCCCGCGGCACGCGGTGACAAGCCAGCGGACCGGCAGTGCGAGAACGGGCGACGGCGAGACGTTGCGCGCGACGAGGATCGAGACCGGGAAGGCGAGGACGGTGGCGACCGTGGTCGCGACGGTCGCGATCGCGACCGTCTCGGCCGCGCGCAGAAGCATGACGCCGATCTCGTCGGTCTGCGGCGGCCATGCCTTCGCAGCCCACGCGGCGAGCCGCGGGAGCCCCTCGATCAGGCTTCCGAGGTCGACCTCGCTGAGCCACACCGAGACCGCGAAGAACAGCGTGAGCGCGGCCGAGCGAGCGCGCCGACAGGAGCGGGAGCGAAGGTTCGGCGTAGCCGCCGGACGCCAGCCGGACCGGAACGGGCGGCGTCATGACCGGCGCTAGGAACTCCGCTTCAGCGCGCCGAGGTCGTAGCCCATCTTCTCGAGGACGGCGTAGGGCTCGTGCGTGCCGACGACGAATCCGGTGTAGGGATAGGGCAGGTCCTTGGCGATCGGCTCGCCGCTGATCGCGACGAAGGCGTCCTGGAGCTTCTTCGCCGTCGCCTTGTCGAGATTCTTGCGTATCGCGATGACCTCGTTCGGCAGCGGCTCGGACTCCCAGATCACCGCGTTCGAGTCCGCCTTGATGGTGCCGTTGCGGATCATGATGTTGCGATGGGTGTCCCAGCCGGTGGCGAGGTCGACCTGGCCGTTGACCGTCGCCATCTGCGCCGCCGCGGCCGATGAGCCCTCGGCGTATCTGCCGAAGAACGTCTTGGGCTCGATCCCCTTGCCCTTCAGGAAGTGGGTCGGCACCAGCCAGCCGGAGGTCGAGCCGACGTCGAGCATCTGCATCGACAGCCCCTTGGCATCCTCGGGAAAGCGCGCGATCGAAAGCCCGGGCCGCCCGACGATGATCGCCTTGTAGGTGGGTTTCCCGTTCACCAGCATGGTGTTGATGATCTCCGCGCCGCCGTTGATGCGCGCGAGCACGTAGCCCCAAGGACCCATCTGGGCGAGATCGATCTGCTCGTTGGCGAGCGCGGTGGCGATGCCGGCCCAGTCGTTCGCCACCTGGAGGCGGAGCTCGGCGCCGACCCTGTCGCATACCGCCTGGTAGATCGGCTCCCACACCCGCTTGGTGTCCGCCTGGGTCGGCTGCTGCGGCCCGAGACCGACGCGGATGACCGGCTTCGACTGCGCGCGCGCGAGCGTCGGTGCGGTGTTGAGCGCGGTGGCGGCGGCCGCCACGCGCAGAAAATCACGACGATCCATGGTTCTGCCCCCGGTTGGCGCGGCCGTTGCATCGGTCGCTCGGACGGCGAGGGTGGGGCGCGCCGATGACGGGCCGATGACGGCCGCCGGTCAGTCCGTCGCCGCGGCGAAGGCGTGCGGTCCGGGATAGAGGCCGATCGGGACGAGATGGGTGACGAGGCGGCCGAACGGGCCGCCGTCCGGGTCCCAGACGTGGAGGTGGAGCCCGGGCGGCTCCATGTGGAACGTCGCGGGCGCATCCGGCGCGAGCGCGAGGCTCACCGCGTGCGCCGGGCTCGGCGCGATCGAGGCGGCGCGGCCGGCGAAGGTGGTCGCGATGCTGCGGTGGACATGGCCGGCGACGGTCGCGAGGACCTGCGGATGGCGTGCCAGCACGGCTTCGAGCGCGCCGCCGTTCCGGCAGTTCATCGCGTCCATGTGGCGGATGCCGGTCGCGAAGGGCGGGTGGTGGAGCGCGACGATCGTCGGCCGCGCCGGCGCGCCGGCGAGCAGGGCGTCGAGCCGGCGCAGCCGATCGTCGGTCATCAGCCCGTGCGGCGCGCCGGGGACGGTCGAATCGAGCATCACGAGGCGGAGCGCGCCGATCTCGGCGGCATAGGCGAGATCGCCGTCCCGGCGCGCCGGGTCGGGCACGCCGCGATCGGCGAAGGCGTGCGCGAACGCCGCCGTGCCGTCGTGGTTGCCGGGAAGCGGCAATACCGGCATCGCGAGCGGCGCGACCAGCGCGCGGAAGCGGTCATAGGCGTCCGCCGTCGGCGCATCGACGAGATCGCCGGTCACGATCACCGCATCGGCCGGCGGCGCGAGGCCGGCGATCGCCGCGACCGCGTCGGCGAGATGGGCGACCGTGTCGACCCGGCCATAGGCGCGCACGCCGCCGTCGCGGATGTGGGTGTCGGTGATCTGGGCGATGATCATGGCACGACGGATAGCGCGGCGGCGTGACCGGAATGCGGCGTACCGCGGTCAGAAATCGAGATCGTCGTAGTGCTTGGGCGGCGGCTCGCCGGGCAGCCGGTCGGCGAGGATCGGGCGAAAGGACGGGCGCGACTTGATCCGCGCGTACCAGTGCTTGGCCGGCTCGTGCTCGGCCCACGGCACGTCGCCGAGATAGTCGAGCGCCGACAGATGCGCCGCCGCCGCCATGTCGGCGACCGACAGCCTGTCGCCGGCGAGCCAGGTGCGCCGCTCGGTCAGCCAGCCGACATAGTCGAGATGATAGTGGATGTTCTCCTTGCCGGCGCGGATCGCGCGCGAGTCGGGATAGCCGGTGCCGAGGAAGCGCTTCATTACCTTCTCGCCGACCAGGTTCTCCGTCACCTCGGCGTTGAACTTGCGGTCGAACCAGTGCGCGAGGCGGCGGATCTCGGCGCGCTCGGCGGCGCTGCCGGCGATCAGCGCCGGCTCCGGCACGGTCTCGTCGAGAAACTCCGCGATCACCGCCGCGCCCGCGACGACGACGTCGTCGGTGACGAGCACCGGCACCTCGCCCGCCGGGTTGAGCTTGATGAATTCCGGGCGTCGCCGCCACACGTCCTCGGTCTTGAGCTCGCAGGCGAGCCCCTTCTCGCCCAGGATCAGGCGAACCTGGCGGCACGGCGGCGACAGCCACAGGTGATAGAGCGTGCGCATCGCACGCCACTGTAACCCGAATGCCGCGCCGTCGTCACGCCGTCGTCACGCGCGCCGCTGATGCGGCTCGGCCGCGCGCACCGGATGCGCGTGGCGGCCGAGCATCGCCTTCGGGATCGCCTGCCAGAACCGCTTCATTTCGCGGTCCCAGTCGATCAGGAGACGCTCGGCGAAGCGCGACTGCGTCTCGCGCACGTGCTCGGTCACGAGATCGCGGATCACGCCTTCCCAATGGGCGGTCTCGATCCGCTGCCACACGACGGTGTCGCCGTTGACGCATGTCTCGAGCCGCAGCCCTCGACCACCGCATCGGCGCCCGAGTTGCGCACGGCGAAGCGCACGCAATCCATCGCCGTGTCGCCGCCGCCGATGACCACGACCGCGCGCCCGCGCGCATCGAGCGTGCCGTCGGCGAAGGCGATCGTGCGGCCGATCTCGACGTCGCGATGGATGCGCACCCCGCTCGCCTCGAGGAGCTCGACGCGGCGGCGCTGCTCGGCGGCCGCCATGCCGGCCGGGCCGGCGCCGATGATGCCGATCGATTGGGCGCGCTTGTCTGGGGTCTCCATGCCGAGATCGACGCACCGGAGCATGCGCGTCATGCGGCCGTTCCTTTCCGTGCACCGCGACAGCGTTAAGGCCGGGGCAACCAGGATCGGGCACGATCACCGTGGCCCGTCGCGTTGACGGGCGTTCCGGTGACGCTAGGTAACGGTTACTGACCTTTCTATACGGCAAGCACGCCAAAACAGTAAGTTTCCCGTGGCGATTCGGGGGCGAACCCGCCACAAGAAGTCCCGTTTTGGAACTAATGGCCCCTGCCGGTCCGCCCCGCGCGCGCCACGGATCGTCCGCAACGAACCGGCGCCGTCGTCGGAGTGCCCGTGACCACGCTTCAGATCATCGTCCTGGCCGTCGTTCAGGGGATCACCGAGTTCCTGCCGATCTCATCCTCCGGCCACCTGATCCTGGTGCCGCACGTGTTCGAGTGGCCCGACCAGGGCCTGATCGTCGACGTCGCGGTCCATGTCGGGAGTCTCGTCGCCGTCCTCCTGTTCTTCTGGCGCGATGTGCTCTCGATGATCGTCGGCATCCCGAAGCTGGTGACCGACCGCCGCCATGACGGCGCGAAGCTGATCATCGTGCTCCTCGCCGGCACGGTGCCGATCATCCTGGTCGGCATCTTCGCCAAGGACCTGATATCGGCCTCGCTCCGCAGCATGGAGCTGATCGCCTGGACGACGACGATCGGGGCGATCCTCCTCTATCTCGCCGACCGCTTCGGCATGATGGTGCGGCGGCTCGAGCACATGACGGTCGGGAGCGCCTTCCTGATCGGCTGCGCCCAGGTGATCGCGCTCCTGCCCGGCACCAGCCGCTCGGGCATCACGATCACGATGGGACGCTTCCTCGGCTTCGACCGGCGCGAGGCGGCGCGGTTCTCGTTCCTGCTCTCGATCCCGACCATCAGCGCCGCGGGCATCCTCGGCATCCGCGACCTGATGAAGACCGGCGATACCCAGCTCCAGCACGATGCGCTGATGGCCGGCATCCTCGCCTGCCTCACCGCGCTCGGCGCGATCTGGTTCCTGATGTTCCTGCTGAAGCGGACGAACTACACGCCGTTCGTGATCTACCGGCTATTGCTCGGCGCGACGCTGTTCGTCTGGGTGTACTGGATCAACTGATCCGCCGTCACGACGCCGCCTGGGCGAACGCGCCGCCGCGACGATAGCGGCTGAGATAGCTCGGCACGATCGCCTCGATCGAGGTCGGCGTGATGCCGAGATCGGCAAGGCCGAGCGCGCCCTCCGGAACGACATTGTCGCGCTTCAACATGAGGAGCTGGTCGCGTGTCAAAGGCGGCTTCGGCAGGAGCTCGGCCGCGAAGGCCTGCGGCCACAGCGCGCAGCCGGGCACCGGCACGAGAAGCCGGCGGCGGCCGATGGTCTGCAACAGGAACTCCATCAGCGCGCGGAAGGAATAGACGCGCGGGCCGCCGAGCTCGTAGATGCGGCCCTTGCTCGCATCGGTCCGAAGCGCCGCCATCACCGCATCGGCGACATCGTCGACATAGACCGGCTGGAACCGGGTCCGTCCGCCGTCGACCAGCGGCAGCGCCGGGGCGAGCTTCGCCATTGCGCCGAAGCGGTTGAAGAAGTCGTCCTCGGGACCGAACACGATCGAGGGGCGGAGGATCGTCACGTCCGCGAACGCCGCCCGCGCGGCTTCTTCGCCGGCGGCCTTCGAGCGCGCATAGGCCGCGCGCGCATCCGGATCGGCGCCGATCGCCGAGACCTGGATCAGGCGCTTGGCGCCGGCGGCGGCGGCGGCGCGCGCGATGCGGCCGGCGGCCTCGGCGTGGACGGCATCGAAACGCTGGCGGCCGCGCTCGGCGAGGATGCCGACGAGGTTGATCACGACATCGGCGCCGGCGACCGCGGCGGCGACCGAGTTGTCGTCGCGGACATTGGCGAGGACGGGCGCGATCTGGCCGACCGCGCCCATCGGCTTGAGGAACTGGGCGCGGTCGGGATGGCGGACGGCGACGCGGACGCGAAGCCCTGCCTTGGCGAGCTCGCGCACCACGTAGCGGCCGATGAAGCCGGAACCGCCGAACACGGTAACCAAGCCGTTGTTCATGGACCTCTCCCGCGTCCGCCGCGCCGCGAGGCAGCGCCCGTCATTGGCCTAATATTGGAGTTGCCGTGGTCGCGTCAACGACGGCGAAAGCTGTTGACCCGGATGCATGCGCTGGCGTACCGAAAGGACCCGTTCCAAGGGCCCAGGTGGCGGAATTGGTAGACGCGCAGGTTTCAGGTACCTGTGGCCGCGAGGCCGTGGAAGTTCGAGTCTTCTCCTGGGCACCAGACCATTCCCCGATCGCCGCGACGGCCGCGCAGAGGCCATGACCGTCACCCTGCACCAGGGCGATCTGCCGGCCGGGCTCTCCCTCGGCGCCATGGTCGCGATCGACACCGAGACCATGGGGCTCCGGCCCGGCCGCGACCGGCTCTGCCTCGTGCAGCTCTCGGCCGGTGATGGCGATGCCCATCTGGTGCAGTTCGCGGCGACCGCCGCGCCGCCCTATGAGGCGCCCCGGCTCGCCGCACTCCTCGCCGACCCCGCCGTCCTCAAGCTGTTCCACTTCGCGCGCTTCGACCTCGCCGTTCTCGCCCACTATCTCGGCGTCTCCGTGCGCCCGGTCTACTGCACCAAGATCGCGTCCAAGCTGGTCCGCACCTTCACCGACCGGCACGGGCTCAAGGACCTCTGCCGCGATCTCCTGCGCGTCGATCTCGCCAAGGAGCAGCAGTCCTCCGACTGGGGCGCAGCGACCCTTGCGCCCGAACAGCTCGCCTATGCGGCGGCCGATGTCCTCCATTTGCACGCCCTGAAGGTGCGGCTCGATGCCATGCTCGCGCGCGAGGGGCGGACGGCGTGGGCGGCGGCGGCGTTCGAGTTCCTGCCGACCCGCGCCGCGCTCGATCGCGGCGGCTATCAGGACATCGACATCTTCGAGCACTGAGCCCGATGGCGGGTGCGGTGCCCCCCGTCTCCGCCCCCCGCGCTGGCCCCATCCGCGCCCCCATCTACGCCGAGACCCTTGATCCGGGCGGGTCGAAGCACGAACATTGAAGGAACGGTGCCGGCCGTCGCCCGGCGTGTCGGAAACGAGGGGTGGAGGCGTCCGACCCGATGACGATCGCCGCGCAATCGCTCAACCGCGCGACCGACGACCTCGCCGTCGCCCGGCGCGTGCTCGAGCTCGAGGGCAAGGGCCTCGCGCTCCTCGCCGCCGGTCTCGACGGGCGTTTCGTCGCCGCCCTCGACGTGCTCGGCCGCACGTTCGGGCGCGTCGTCGTGACCGGCATGGGCAAGAGCGGGCACATCGCGCGCAAGATCGCGGCGACCCTCGGCTCGACCGGCACGCCGGCCCAGTTCGTCCACCCCGGCGAGGCGAGCCACGGCGATCTCGGCAACATCACCCGCGACGATGCGGTGCTCGCGCTGTCGAACTCGGGCGAGACGCCCGAGCTCGCCGACCTCGTCGCCTATACCCGGCTCCGCACGATTCCGCTGGTCGGCATCACCGGCCGCGCTGGATCCTCGCTCGACCGCGCCGCCGACGTCGCGCTGGTGCTGCCTGAGGCGAGCGAGGCCTGTCCGATGGATCTGGCGCCGACGACGTCCTCGACCGTGATGCTCGCGCTCGGCGATGCGATCGCGGTCGCTCTCCTCGAGCGGCGCGGCTTCTCGAAGGAGGATTTCCACCAGCTCCACCCGGGCGGCCAGCTCGGCCGCCGCTTCGTCAAGGTCACCGACATCATGCACGCGGGCGATGAAGTGCCGCTCGCGCCGGCGTCGATGCGGATGGGCGATGCCCTCCTGGTGATGACCGCGAAGAGCTTCGGCTGCGTCGGCATCGTCGACGGCGATGGCCGGCTCGTCGGCATCATCACCGACGGCGATCTCCGCCGCAACATGGGCGCCGATCTCCTCGCCAAGGACGCGGGCGCGGTGATGACGCGCCAGCCGCGGACCGTCGCGCCCGCCCTCCTCGCCGCGCAGGCGCTCGCGCTGATGAACGAGCGCGCGATCACCAGCCTCTTCGTCGTCGCGGACGATCGTCCGGTCGGCATCGTGCACATCCACGACTGCCTCCGCGCGGGGATCGCCTGAGATGGCGGCGGAGCCGAGCGCGCGACGCGCCGGCGCGGCGGCCGCGGGCGCCGTCGCCTTGCCG
>VGEU01000031.1 GCA_016869145.1 Alphaproteobacteria bacterium
GCGTTCGGTCACCGGCCGGCGCTGGGTGCCGCGGCGCGCCGACGAGCGCATCGCGCGGGCGATCGCGCAGACCCACGCGCTCCCCGACATCCTCGCCCGTGTCATCGCCGCGCGCGGCGTCGCGCCCGAGGACGTCGAGGGCTTCCTCCGCCCGACGCTCCGCGCGCATCTTCCCGATCCGTCGCATCTCCGCGACATGGACGTCGCCGTTGCGCGGCTGATGCGGGCGATCCTCGCCGACGAGACGGTCGCGGTGTTCGGCGACTACGACGTCGACGGCGCCACCTCGGCGGCGCTCCTCGCGCGCTTCTTCGCCGCGATCGGCCGGCCGCTCCTCGTCTACATCCCCGATCGCATGCGCGAGGGCTATGGACCGAACGCGGCGGCGCTCATGGCGCTCCGCGACCGCGGCGCCTCGGTCGTCGTCACGGTCGATTGCGGGACGACCGCGTTCGACCCGCTCGAGGCGGCGCGTGAGGCCGGGCTCGACGTCATCGTCGTCGACCATCACGTCGCCGAGCCGCGGCTGCCGACGGCGGTCGCGGTCGTCAACCCGAACCGCGTCGACGAGACCTCGGCCCATCGTCATCTCGCCGCGGTCGGCGTCACCTTCCTCCTCGTCGTCGCGCTCAACCGCGCGCTCCGCGACGGCCACTGGTACGGCGAGGGCCATGCCGAGCCCGATCTTCGGCAATGGCTCGATCTCGTGGCGCTCGGCACCGTCTGCGACATCGTGCCGTTGACCGGCGTCAACCGCGCGCTCGTCGTGCAGGGGCTCCAGGTCATGGCGATGCGCGACAATGCGGGCCTCGCCGCGCTCGGCGACGTCGCGCGGCTCACCGGCAAGCCCGACGCCTATCACCTCGGCTTCGTGTTCGGCCCGCGCGTCAACGCGGGCGGCCGTGTCGGGCGGTCGGATCTCGGCGTTCGTCTGCTCGCGACCGAGGATGCGGCCGAGGCGCGGGCCATCGCCGAGCGTCTCGATGGCTATAACCGAGAGCGCCAGGCGATCGAGGCGGCGGTGCTCGCGGCCGCGCTCGAGGCGTGCGCGCACTCGGGCGCCGCCGACCGGCCGCTGGTGATGGCGGCGGGCGAGGGGTGGCATCCGGGCGTCATCGGCATCGTCGCGAGCCGGCTCCGCGAGCGCTTTCTCCGCCCGGTCTGCGTCGTCGCGGTCGAGGACGGGACCGGCAAGGGCTCCGGACGATCGATCGCGGGCGTCAAGCTCGGCGCCGCCGTCGTTGCCGCGCGCCAGGCCGGGCTCCTGATCAATGGCGGCGGCCACGACATGGCGGCCGGATTCACGGTGGCATCGCACCGGATCGCCGAGCTCGAGGCGTTTCTCGCCGATCACGTGCTGCGCCAGGGTGCCGGCGCGATGCCGGAGCCCAGTTTGTCGATCGATGCCCTGCTCGCGCCGGCGGCGGCGACGCCCGAGTTCGCGGCCGCGCTCGACCGGGTGGGGCCGTTCGGCACCGGCAACCCGCGTCCGCGCTTCGTCGTGCCCGATGCGACGGTGGTACGACCGGAGCCGGTCGGCGAGGCGCATGTGCGCTGCCTCCTCGCGGCGCCGGGCCGCGGTGCGCGGCTCCGGGCGATCGCCTTCCGGGCTGCGGGCCAGCCGGTCGGCGCATGCCTACTCAAGGGCGGCGGGCTGCCGGTCCATGTCGCGGGTCATCTCCGGCGCGACCGTTGGCAGGGTGCGGAGACCGTCGATCTCGTGATCGATGACATCGCCGAGGCCGGCGCGAACGCCGAATAGGGCGGATCGCCGCATGCGCATTGACATTTACCACGGCGATCGAGTTTCGTAGCGGGCGATAGGCAGTTCTGCCGGGGGCGGGGCGGGCGCGTTCGAGCAACCAGAGGTCGAAGACAGGACCGAGACGTAAAGACCGGACCGGTGAACACCGAGGCGCGCCGCGTGACCCCGCAACGCCGCCGCTCCCGATGGGAGCGTCTGCGCCGATGGGTTCACTACAAGCTGATGATCCCGATCAAGCGGAGCCATCATCCGCCCGAGCACACCGCGCGCGGCAGCATGATCGGCCTCGCCTGGGCGTTCACGCCGACGATCGGGTTGCAGATGCTGTTCGTGATCACGACCTGGATAGTGGCGCGGCGGCTGTTCCGCTGGGACTTCAACGTGATCGTCGGCGTCGCCTGGACCTGGACGACGAACGCGCTGACGATGCTGCCGTCCTACTACGCGTTCTATGTCACTGGCCAGATGATGCTCGGCCAGTGGCACGATCTCGCCGGCTACCAGTCCTTTCTGACGCTGTGGCAGTCGACCGCGGGCGCGATGGGCGAGGATGCCAACCTGGCCGAGACCGCGACGCTCTACGGCGAGGTGCTGCTCGGCTGGGGCGTCGCGATGCTGGTCGGCTGCATTCCGTGGGCGGCCCTCGTCGGCTGGGTCGGCTATGCGTGGACGCTCCGCTTCGTCCGGAGCTACCAGGAAGGGCGCGCGCGTCGACGTCATGCGGCGGCGGTCGCCCGCGCGGCATTGCGCGCCGAGCGGGTTGATTTCGCGACCCCGGCCCAGTAGTTCTTGGGCCGCGCGACCCCATCGTCTAGAGGCCTAGGACTCCAGCCTTTCACGCTGGCAACACGGGTTCGAATCCCGTTGGGGTCGCCAGCGAGTCCGACGGTCTGAGCTGCGCCCCAGGTCGACCCGATCCGCCGCCCCGCCCGCCTCGCCCAGTCGACCGGTCAGCCCAGCCGCGCGAGGGCGTCGAGGGTCTGGCGCGCGCCGGCGACGATGTCGTCGAGGAGCTCGGCGACGCTCCGCACGCTGTCGACCCGCCCGACACCCATGCCGATCGGCACCGTCGCGCGATCGGCATTGCCGGCCGCGTGGGCGGCCGCGCCTTCCTTTTTCAAGTCCGCGAGGTCGGCCAGCGTCTCCCCCTTGGCGACACGCGCGAGGATCTCGTTGACGTGGCTGTTGCGCCAATGTCGGTTCGGGCCGAAGACACTCGGCACCACGGCGGTGTCGCCGACGCCGGCCTTCACCAGCGCGGCCTGGATCTTCGGCGGCGCGAAGCCGTTGGCCTCCCGGGTCATGTAGAAGCGCGTTCCCATCGAGATGCCGACGGCCCCGAGCGCGAGCGCGGCGATGAGCCCCTTGCCGTCGACGAAGCCGCCGGCGGCGATCACCGGCACGTCGACCCTCTCGATCACCGCCGGGATCAGGGTCATCGATGTCGGTCCGACCGCCGACAGCACATGTCCGCCGGATTCGTTGCCCTCGACGATCAGCCCGGTGCACCCGGCATCGACCGCCTTCATCGCGTGCTCGACGGTCGCGACCACGTGGAAGTGATGGAGGTGGGCGGCACGGATGTCCTTGTTGAAGACGGTCGGGCTGCCCGCCGAGGTCACGACGATCCTCAGTCCGCGCCGGGCGCGCTCGTTCTTCGCAAGCGAATCGAGCGCGCCGCGGAGCCGCGCCGGGCCGTCCGGGCTCTTGACCGGGAAATTGATCCCGAACGAGCCCCCCGCCTCGACGAGGCGCGCGACCTGCCTCTTGGTGTCGCCGTAGACATCCGTTCCGTGGATGGAGCTGATCATGCCGAGCCCGCCGGCACGCGACACCGCCACGGCGAGATCGGTCGTGTCGTGCGGTCCGAGCGCGCCCTGGAAGATCGGCAGCCGGAGGCCGAGAAGATCGCAGATCGCCGTGTGCAGCATGGAGCCTCCCTATTCCGCCGTTGCGACGTGTCTGGGTAAGTCGTTCGCGTACGCGTTCACCGCACGCGCCGCGAGGGGGGCCTGATCCCGGTCGTCGCGCGGCCCGGAGCGTGCGGTCTCGAGGGCGCACGTGATCGGGCGTGGTCGCGCCGACATCGCGACGATGCGCGCGGCGCGGACCGTCGTCTCGAGCCTGTCGCAAATCGGGGGCGTCGTCATCGCGGCCGATCGATCAGCGACGGCAGATGCTCGGTGCCGGTCGGGATGACGCGCGACGGCCGGAGCGCCGCCTCGGTCCACATGCGCCCGCCATGGGCGACGCGATCGCGCGCGACGGCGGCCGAGCAATCCTGCGCATATTCGGTGCGTGGCCGCTCCTCGGCCTCCCAGGCGGCGAGCGCATCGGCGAGCGACCGCGCGTCGGCGACCGCGATCGCGAGCGAGAGCGCGTTCATCATCGCGATCCCGGCGCCCTGGCCGAGCGAGGGCACCATCGCGTGCGCGGCATCGCCGATGATCGCGACGCGGCCGGCCGACCAGCGCGTCAGCTTGCCGGTCTCGTAGGGATCGTAGCGGTGGTCGGACGAGACCCGCGTGATGACGGGCTCGAGCTCGGGGAAGTCGGGCAGCCAGATGTCCTGGCGGAGCGGCAATGCCGTCGCCTCCTCGTCATAGGAGGGGGCCATCAGCGCGAGATAGAGCTCGGTCTCGTTGCACGGCACGTAGAGGATCCGGAGCGAGCGTCGCGGCAGGTTCCAGAAGTCGATCACCTCGTCCCAGTTGCCGGGGCCGAGCTCCGCCTTGCAGCGCGGCGCGAGCACGCGGATGAGGCCGAGCGTAGTCGCGGTCCGTTCCTTCTGCAGGCCGAGCGAATCGCGGACCTTCGAGCCGACGCCGTCGGCGCCGACCACGAGATCGGCCCGCCAGCGCCGGCCGTCGCGGGTCTCGAGTACGCCGTCCGGGCTCGCGCCGACGGCCTCCGAGTTGACCACGAACTCGATATCGCGGCGGCGCGCGACGGCGAGGATCGCGTCGTAGAGCGTCTGGCGCGTCATGGTGAGCATGCGGCTCCCGGTCGTCGCATCGAAACGCTGGCGCTCGACCACGCGGCCGCGGTCGCGGACCTCGTAGAAATCGGACCGGTGCGCGCCCCGCAGCACGTCGTCATAGGCGCCGATCGCGGCGAGGACGCGGAGCCCGTTCTCCCAGATGAAGATGCCGGCCCCGAAGGCACGGAGCGCCGCCCCCTTCTCGTGGACGCGCACCGACCAGCCGCGCTCCGCGAGCGCGATCGCCGCCACCAGCCCGGCGAAACCTCCGCCGGCGATTTCCGCATGTCGTCGGACCATGGGGGGAGCCTAGCAGGTCGCGGCGGGCGCGCGAACACCGTCGACGGCCGGCGGATTCCGACTAAACTCGTCCCAGTCCAAAGCCCCCGTGGTGGCCGAAGAAGCGAGGATCGTGCGATGACCAGCTATCTCTTCACCAATGTCCGCGTCCTGGATGCGACCGGTGCGCCGCCCTTCTCGGGCGAGGTCCTGGTGGTCGGCAACCGGATCAAGGCGGTGGCGCGTGTCGGCGCCGCGGCGGCGGCGCCCGATGCCGAGGTGATCGACGGCGGCGGGGCGACGCTGATGCCGGGCCTCCTCGACGTCCACACCCACATGAGCTTCACCAACGGGTTCAGCAACCCGCTCGACACCGTGATGATTCCGCCCGAGGACCATACGCTGATCACGATGAAGCACGCCCGGCTCCTCCTCGACCACGGGTTCACGAGCTGCTTCGGGGCGGCGACGGCGAAGGCGCGGCTCGACGTCGCGATCCGCAACGCGATCAACGCCGGCGACATCCCGGGGCCCCGCTTCCGCGCCTCGAGCCTCCAGCTCTGCCCGACCGGCGGCTTCGGCGACGAGCGCCTGACGCATTTCGACAACGGCAACCACATCCACGTGATGTGCTGCGACGGGCCGGAGCAGTTCCGCATCGCCGCGCGCACCGTGTGCCGTGAAGGGGTCGACGTGATCAAGATCGTGCCGTCGGGCTCGAGCCTCGGCTGGGGCGCGGACGATCTCGCCGAGGACACGCTGATGACCGAAGACGAGGTGAGGGCGGTCACCGCGGTCGCCAAGCAGCGCAACCGCCGCGTCGCTGCGCATGCGCGGAGCGCGGAATCGGTGAAGATATGCCTCCGCGCCGGCGTCGATGTGATCTATCACGCAACGCTTGCCGACGCGGAGGCGCTCGATCTCTTCGAGGCGCGCAAGGACACCGTGTTCTACGGCCCCTCGATCGGACTCCCGGTGACGCGGCTCGAGAAGGACACCGGCGTCCTCACCGGGCCGCACGCGACGCCGCGCGCCCGGCTCGAGGCCGAGATCGTCGCGGTCTCGGCGGTGTCGAAGGCGCTCTACAAGCGTGGCGTCCGCGTGCTTCCGGGTGGCGACTACGGCTTCGTGTCGAGCCCACACGGCGAGAACGCACGCGACATCGAGTACTTCGTCCGGCTGTTCGACATGACCCCGATGCAGTCGATCTGCTGCGCGACGAGCCACGCGGGCGCGCTGATGGGACTGCCGGGCGAGCTCGGTCTCGTCAAGGAGGGCTATCTCGCCGACCTGCTCCTCGTCGACGGCGACCCGCTCGCCGACGTCTCGATCCTGCAGCACCAGAACTGCTTCCTCGGCATCATGAAGGATGGCCGCTTCCACAAGCGGCCGGTGGCCCGTCGGTCGATGCGCCAGGCGGCCGAATAGGCGCGCCCGCGCGGGCGGCTGGTCGTCGGCGCGGACCGCGACCGCCGCGTCCGCGGCCATGACGGCGGCGGCGAACCGGATTGACCCGCGCCGGACATAGAGCCCAAACTGGCCGCCGGCCGTCCAAGGATCAACCAGACGAACAAGGACCGGTCGCGGCGCAACGGCCGGCGTCGCGTCGGGATCGAGGGAGAGGTCGTGGCAACCAAGCGTCGGACGACAGCCAAGAAGATCGCGGTGCGCAAGGCCCGCACGTTCCGCGAGCAGCTCGAGGCGGCGGTGCTCGAGCGCCATTGCGCCGACCATCCGCTGACCTGCAAGTGGGCGGCCGGCAAGGTCAGCCGCAGCGCGCGGATGGGCTGGGCGGTCGAGCATTGGCACTGGGTGAGCAAGATGGGCTCGGCCTTCTTCTCGATCTGTGCCAACTCGCCCAAGGACGTGGTCGGCTTCACCATGGCCAATTGGAGCGAGGAGAACGACGAGGACCATTCGCACCTCGACATTGTGCTCCGTTTCGCCAAGGCGAACGGTGCCGATCTCCGCGCGGTCAAGAAGGGCCGCGGACTGCCGACTACGGAATCCTGGGTGCGCTTCCTGCTCGATGCCGCCAAGCGCGAGCCGTGGATCATCGGGGTCGCCGCGATCAATATCGGCACCGAATCGCAGTCGCCCCGGCTCTACAGCCGCATGCTCCCGTCGCTGCGCAAGGTCTACAAATACCCCGAGGCCGACATCGAGCATTTCTGGCTCCATGTCGATGCCGACGAGGACCATGGCGGGCGCGCCTATGACGCGCTCGAGCGCCATTGCACGACCCGCGAGCTCAAGGAGCTCGCCATCCACTGGGCGTATGAGAGCGCGCGGATGCGCTGGCTCTATTTCGACGGCATCTATCTCCACTACGAGATGGGCTACAACCTCGCCGACGACCGCTGAGGGGCGTTTTTTGGGCGTGTTTCGGCCCCGATGCGATGCGGTGCGGTGGACGCGTCGGGGCCGATTGTGTACCTAAGGGGAGGCCGAAGACCCGACGCCCCCATTACGGGGCGCGGCATGCACCGACGAGGCAGCACGGGGATGGACAACGAGGAGCGCGTCATCACCCCGGGGCCGGTTCCGGTCGCGACGGCGCCGCTTCTCCGGATCGTGCTGTGGCCGGCCAATCTGGTCACCATCGGCCGCATCCTGTTCGTCGCGGTCCTCGTCGTCCCGATGCTGCTCGGCCATCGCTGGGACCCGGTGACGACGGCGGTGTTGTTCGTCGTCGGATACTGGGCGTCGGATTTCGTCGACGGCTGGATCGCGCGCCGCACCCGGACATGCTCGTCGTTCGGCGAAAGCCTCGATCTCGTGAGCGATCGGTTCTGCGACGTGATGCTGTGCGCCTACGCGCTGGTCGCGACGCCGGAATATCGCTGGGCGATCCTCCTGTTCCTTCTGCTCCGGATCGCGCCGGACACGTTCCTGTGCCGGTTTCTCGGCCTCAAGGACAATCTCTTCTATAGCGCGGTGAAGCTTCACTCGCGGACCTACAGGCTCCTGAGCAAGGAGAACACCGTCAAGCTCGGGATCGAGGCCAACCACAGCATCAAGACCGTGTTCTTCGGGTCGATCCTGTTCGAGCTCCGCGTGCCTTATCTCGAGTTCCTGTTCGTCGCGCCGGCGATCCTCTACGCGGTCCTCGTCGTCGAGGTCATGAACGCGCACGCCCGCGCCGTCCTCGACAAGCGAGAATAGCGACCCTGCCGGTCCCCGAGGTCGGGCGGCGTCCGCCGTCCGGTCAATCGGGCAGCCGGACCCCGATCATGTCGAGGAGGATGCGGATCTCGTTCCGCGCCGCGACGTGGCTCAGCGTGAGCGGCGTCTCGATCCCGGCCTCGCGGAGGTCGAGGAGCGTGAGGCCGTTGGGGAACATCTCGCGGAAGATCACGCGCTCGCCGAAGCCCGGCGCGACGCGGAACGAAAAGCGGCGCGACAGGCTGTTGACGAGCTGCTCGATCTCGCGCGCGTTCTTGGTATCGGTCTGTCGGATGCGGTTCCGCATCAGGATCCAGTCGATCGGCTTCCGGTTCCAGCGCGCGCGCTCCTTGCGCTGCTCCCAGACGAGCTCGCTATAGACCGACGGGCGGATGACCTTGCGCGTCTCCGGGTCGACCGTGCCGATCAGGTCGAGATCGATGTGGCTGTCGTTGATCGGGGTGATCAGGGTGTCGGCGTAGGCGTGCATCAGCCGGGTCAGGTGGTCGCTCCGGCCCGGCGTGTCGACGACGATTGCGTCGTGGGCGCCGGCGAGCTCCTCCATGACGGTCGCGAGGCGCGCGCGCTCGTCGGATTCGGCGGCGGCGCGGCTGTCGGAATCGCTCGGCAGCAATGCGACATGGGCCGGCATCGGCAGCGCGATGCCGCGGCGCGCGGCGAAGGTCCGCCGATTGGCGAGATAGCGGGTCAGCGTTCCCTGGCGCGCGTCGATGTCGATCGAGGCGACCGTGAGGCCGCTCCGGAGGAGGCCGACGATGAGATTGATCGCGACCGTCGACTTGCCCGATCCGCCCTTCTCGTTGCCGACCACGATCACCCGCGCCGCGCCCGCCTTGCGGCCGTCCCGGACCGTGGGGTCGGTCATGGTGGCGGGGGCTTCGGCGAGGGCGGCGAGGGCTTCCATCGATCGGCGCTCCTGCAATCGACGCGCGCAATTGGACCGCGCGATACTAGCACAGCGGCGCGGGCGGCCCGATTCGGGGCTCAGCCGAGGCTGACGCCGAGGAGCGCCCCGAGCCCGTAGGTCACCGCGCCCGCGGCGGCGGCGATCAGGAGCATGCGGAGACCGCCCGCCGCCGCGCTCCGGCCCGAGAACAGGCTGATCGTCGCGCCGACCGCGAACAGCGCGACCGCCGAGAGCCCGGCCGCCCACGCGATCGGCCGCGGTCCGAGCGCGAGGACGAAGGGCAGAAGCGGCAGCGCGGCGCCGGCGCAGAAGGCGATGAACGACGACAGCGCGGCGCCCCAGGGCGAGCCGAGGTCGTCGGGATTGAGCCCGAGCTCCTCGCGGGCGAGCGTGTCGAGCGCGCGTGCGGGGTTGTCAAGGAGGCGCGTCGTCATGGCGCGCGCCTGAGCCATCGGGACGCCGCGCGCATTGTAGATCAGCGCGAGCTCCTCGGCCTCCTCGGCCGGGTAGTGCTCGAGCTCCTCGCGTTCCTGCGCGATCTGGTACTCGTACATCTCGCGCTGCGAGCGCATCGAGACGTATTCGCCCGCCGCCATCGAGAACGCGCCGGCGAGGCCCGTGAACATCGACCGCTTCACGGGATCGGGCTCGGCGGCGGCGACGGTGCCGTAGAGCCAGGCGGCGGTTTTCTCCTCGCGCCAGCGTTCGACGAGCTCGGCGTCGGCGTGGTTCGCGCTCAAGGCCGTCCCGCCCTAGTCGTCATCGCCGCCGATCTCGATCAGCGTGCCGATCCCCTGCGCCTCGGCGTTGGTCTCGATCCGGCGCGCGGTGAACAGATCCTGGATCGGGACGCCGCTCGACTTGTAGTAGGTGATCTCGACGGCGTCGGTCCGGCCGGGTCGACGCCCGGCGAGTAGATCGGCGATGCCGGCGACATCATCGGCGACTATCAACCCTTCGCGGATCGGCGTCTGGAGATCGCCGGCATTGGGCAGGCAGTCGGGCTTGCTGTCGATCACGCGTTTGGCGGCGCGGCGGATCGTCTCGCTGTCGACCTCGCGGCGGTCCGGCGCATAGGCGCCGGCGGCGGCGACGAAGGTTCCCGGACGGAGGTCGCGGCCGGCGAAGACAGGTGCGGCCGCCGTGGTCGCGCAGACCACGACATCGGCCTCGGCGACCGCCTCGCGCGGGGTCGCGACGAGCCGGAACCGGGCGCGCACCGGGCCGGACGGCGCCGCCATGCGATCGATGAAGGCGCGGCCGCGCGCCTCCGTCCGTGTCGCGATCGCGACCTCCTCGATCGGGAGCACGGCGGCGATCGCCTCGACCTGGTTGCGGGCGACCCGGCCGGCGCCGAACAAGGCGAGGCGGCGGCTGTCGGGGCGGGCGAGGTGGCGGGCGGCGAGCGCCGTGCCGGCCCCGGTCCGGAGGTCGGTGAGATGGCCGGCCTCCATGACTGTCCGCGGCCGACCGCTCACGCCGTCGAACAGGACGACGAGCGCCGTCATCCGCGGCACGCCGCGGCGCTCGTTGTCGTAGAAGTCCGAGACGACCTTGACGCCATAGCCGGCGCCGCCCTTGAGGACCGACGGGTTGAAGATCATGACCCCCGCCGGGTCCTCGCTCGTGACCACCCGGCGCAAGCCCTCGACCGAGCGGCCCTCGGCGAGCGCCAGAAAGGCCTCGGCC
This sequence comes from Alphaproteobacteria bacterium, assembly GCA_016869145.1. Lineage (GTDB taxonomy): Bacteria > Pseudomonadota > Alphaproteobacteria > MPNO01 > VGEU01 > VGEU01. Next base: position 10,807 of record VGEU01000031.1, read on the forward strand.
TGGATCGCGATCGCTTCCTCGAGCGTGATCAGCGCCCGCACGTCGCGCTCACCGAGGATCCGGATCTGCATGGCTCACCGCACTCCGTTGCGCCGCCCACCCTACACCCCCGACATTGACCCGCAAGGGAGCGGCGCGCGCGGTCGTCGCCAGTTGACAGCGCCGGAGCGGCGGGGTTTCCTGCCCGTCTCACGCCCCGGGGAGGACGCCATGCCGATCGCCGACGTTGATCGCACGCTGCCGGCCAACCGCATGATTTTCGAGATCCGGCGCGACCTCGGCCTCGCCCGACGCTTCCGCGCCGACCTCGAGGGACTGATGGCCGAGTACGGCCTGTCCGAGGCCGAGAAGGAGGCGTTCCGGGGCAAGAACATCCGCCTGCTGGCCGAGCTCGGCCTCCACCCCTATTTCCTGCCGCAGACCAGCCGTCTCTATACCGAGGGCAACTACAATCACAACAACAGCGTCGCGGCCGAGCTCTATGCCCGGAACATGCTGCGCAACACGCGCTGAGCGGAGCGAGCCATGGCCGAGATCGTCGCTATCGTCGCCTTGTCGCACGCGCCGGGTCTGACCGGCTGGCTCGACAAGGCGAGCCCGGCCGAGCAGGAGAACCTGGTCCGCGGCTTCACCGACCTCGGCAAGATGGTGCGCGCGACGCGCCCCGACGTGATCGTCGGCATCGCCAACGATCACATCCTCAACCTGCCGCTCGACAACACGCCCGATTTCTGCGTCGGCACGGCGGACGCCTGGCACGGGCCGGCACCGTGGTTCAAGGACTGGCTCAACGTCCCCGACTACGCCGTTCGCGGCCATCGCGACCTCGCGCGGACGATCGTGCGCGAGGGGGCGGCCGACGGGCTCCGGCTCGCGTTCTCAGAGAAGCTCCTCTTCGACGACAACTGGTCGGTTCCGCTCTATTACCTGACGCCGCAGCACGACGTACCGCTGGTGCCGATCCACATGAACTGCATCGTGCCGCCGCTGCCGTCGACGCGCCTCTGCTACGACTTCGGCCGCTCGCTCGCGCGCATCATCCGCGACAAGCGCCCGGCCGGGGAGCGGGTCGCGATCATGGCGACCGGCGGCCTGTCGCACGATCCGGGCGGACCCAAATACTTCCATGTCGATGAGGCATTCGATCGCTGGTTCCTCGACCTCGTCGCCGCCGGCGACGACGAGCGCACGATCCGCGAATGCACGCTCGACAAGATGCGCGAGGCCGGCGACGGCGGCACGACGGAGCTCCTCGCCTGGTTCACCGCGATGGGCGCGGCCGGCAACCGGCCGGCGAAGACGATCTGCTACGAGCCCTCCGTCGCGCTCCGCTGCGGCATGGGTTGCGTGAGCTGGTCGCTCCATTGATAGCGAAGATAGCGAACGAGGGCCTGACCATGGATCACGATCTTCTCGAGACGCTCGAAGCCCGGGTCGATCCGCGCCACACCGCGGTGCTGGTTGTCGACATGCAGAACGATTTCTGCGCCGAGGGCGGCTATATCAACATTGTCCTCAAGAAAGATGTGAGCGATTGCAAGATTGTAGCGGCCACGGTGATGAAGGTGGTCGAGGCCGCCCGCACGCTCGGCGCGCCCGTCATCTGGATCAAGGCGATCTATGATCCGCGCTTCATCTCGGGCCCCGTGATCGTCAAGCAGCGCGAGAAGGGGCTCGACGCCGTGTGCTGCGCGGCGGGCACGTGGGGCGCCGAGTTCTTCATGGTGAGCCCGCGCGCCGACGAGTTCGTGATCGAGAAGCACCGCTACAGCGCGTTCTCGTGCACCGAGCTCGACAACATCCTCCGCGACCGCGGCATCCGGACGCTGGTGGTGACCGGGGTGGCGACCAATGTCTGCGTCGAGTCGACCTTCCGCGACGGGTTTCACCGCGGCTACTACATCGTGCTGCCCCGCGATGCGGTCGGCTCGCACAACAAGGAGGCGCACGAGGCGACGCTCCGCGGCGCCGATTTCCTGTTCGGCGACGTGATCACCGCCGACCGTCTCGGCGAGGTCTGGGCGACGGCCGCCGCGCCGCGGCGCCGGCGCGCCGGCTGAGACCGCGCGGCGTTCCGCGTCATCATACCACCAACCCACGGGCAACCCACGGGAGACCGACATGAAGTTGCATCGCGTGTTGTCGAGAGGCGCTCTACCCGCGCTCGTCGCGGCCGTGTTCGTCGCGGCTGCCGCCCTGCCAGCACGCGCCCAGTCCTAGATCAAGATCGGGCTCGTCACGATCAACGATCCGCAGCATTTCATGGTCAACCGGTTCGCCGAGGAGATCGAGAAGCGGACCAACGGCCGCATCAAGGGCAAGGTGTTCCCGGCCGGTCAGCTCGGCTCGATCCCGCGCCAGGTCGAAGGCATCCAGCTCGGCACGCAGGAGGCGTTCCTCACCCCGCCGGGCTTCCTCCAGGGCGTGAACGAGGCGGTGCAGGTGACCGACGCGCCGGGTCTCTCCGAGTCCATCATGCACGGCCACAACACCATCACCGACCCCGAGTTCCGCACCCCGTTCATGACCCTGATGGAGCGGGCGAACATCCTCGGGATCAGCCTGTTCGCCTCGGCCTTCAACTCGATCGCGAGCCGCGATCCGATCCGGACCTTGAATGATCTCAACGGCAAGAAGATCCGCGTGCTCGCGACCAGGACCGAGCAGGAGATCGCGCGCCGGCTCAACTTCGCCGGCGTGCCGATGAGCTTCACCGAGGTCCTAGCCGCGCTCCAGCAGGGTACGCTCGACGGCGCGCTCAGCGCGCACACGGTGATGGCGACGTCGAAGTTCCAGACCGTGACGAAATACGTCACCGACCTCGGCGCGGCGTTCATCTTCAGCGTCTTCTATGTCCACAAGCCGTGGTTCGACAAGCTGTCGCCGGCCGACCGCGCGATCGTGACCGCGCTTGGCTTCGAGCTCCAGCTGCCGACGACGCAGGAGGCGATCCGGTGCGGCGAGGAGGCGTGGGGCATCTGGAAGAAGGACGGCGCCGAGGTCATCAAGATCTCGGCCGCCGACCGGGCCGAGATGATGCGCCGCATCAAGCCGATCGGCGACGAGGTGCTTCTCACCAACCCAAAGACCAAGGACATGTACGAGCTCGTCAAGCGCGTCGCCGAGAGGCATCGCCCGAAGAGCTGATCCACCCGGGCCGGCGCGACGTGCGTTATGGCCTCGGAGCGTACCGCATGCGTGTCGGCGCGTTGTTGCATAACCGGTCAGGGAGGACCAACATGAAACCGCTTTCGTCGCTTCGTAGCGCGACCGCTGCCGCGTTGATCGGCGCCGTCGCTGTCGCCTGGGGCTCGATCGGCCCCGCCGCGGCCCAGTCCGAGATCAAGATCGGGCTCCTCACGATCAACGAGCCGCAGCACTGGATGGGCGAGCGCTTCATCGCCGAGATCGAGAAGCGCACCAACGGCCGCATCAAGGGCAAGTTGTTCCCCGCCGGTCAGCTCGGCTCGATCCCGCGCCAGATCGAAGGTGTCCAGCTCGGTACCCAGGAGGGCTTCATCACCCCGCCCGGATTCCTCCAGGGCGTCAACGAGGCGTTCACGGTCACCGACGCCCCCGGGATGTTCGATGACCTCGATCACGCCTTCAGGGCGATCAGCGACCCGAGCTTCCGCGACCGGTGGCATGCGCTCGGTGCCCATGCGAACGTCATCGGCGTCAGCGCCTATGCGAGCGCGTTCAACTCGATCGCGAGCCGCGAGCCGTTCCGCAAGATCTCGGACATGGCCGGCAAGAAGATCCGCGTGCTCGCGAGCAAGACCGAGATCGAGATGGCCAAGCGTCTCGGCTTCGCCGGCATCCCGATGAGCTACAACGAGGTGCTGCCCGCGATCCAACAGGGCACGCTCGACGGCGCCCTCAGCGCCCACACGGTCATGGCGACGTCGAAGTTCGCCTCGGTCACCAAATACGTCACCTACATGGCGGCGAGCTTCATCCCGAGCGTCCTCTACATGCACAAGACCTGGCTCGACAAGCTGCCGCAGGCCGATCGCGAGGTCGTGCTCGCCGTCGGGCGCGAGCTCGAGCGGCCGATGACCAACGAGGCGATCAAGTTCGCCGAGGAGGCGTGGAAGATCTGGCGCGCCGACGGGGCCGAGATCATCCAGCTGTCCGCCGCCGATCGCGCCGATATGGTGAAGAAGCTCGCGCCGATCGGCGACGAGATTCTCGGCACCAACCCGAAGACGAAGGAGCTCTACGAGATCCTCAAGGCGGCGGCGCTGAAGCACAAGAAGGCGAGCTGATCCCGGCCGACCCGGCGGCGGGTGCGATCGACCCGCCGCCGCATCGCCGTCACCCTCACCCGAGCTTCGCGCCCTTGGCGATGCCGGCCTCGGCCGCGAAGGCCGCGGCGGCGATCTTCTTGCCGCCCTCGGCGCGGACGCGGCTCACGACGATCGCGCCGCCGACGGCGGCGACCGTCATCGTCTCGCCCTCGATCGCGACGACCTCACCCGGCGCACCGGACGCGCCGGTCCGATCGATGCGCTTGGTGCACTCGTAGATCTGGACGGTCTTGCCCTGCCAGCGCGTCCACGCGCCGGGCTGCGGATTGGCGCCGCGGATCAGGTTGTGGACATGGGTGGCGGGCTTCGACCAGTCGATGGCGACGTTCTCGACCCGGCACCAGCCCTCGTAGGTGGCCGTGGCTTCGTCCTGGACGATCTTCGGCGCCTTGCCGGCGCGCACGAGATCGACCGCCTCGAGCATCGCCTGGATCCCGAGCGGATAGAGCTTGTCGAAATAGATCGAGCCGAGCGTGTCGTCGGGGCCGATGTCGACCGTCTTCTGGAGGAGGACCGGCCCGGTATCGAGGCCGTTATTGGGCCAGAAGATGGTGAGGCCGGTCCGCGCCGTGCCCTCGATGATCGGCCAGTTGATCGACGACGGCCCGCGATGCTTGGGCAGGAGCGAGGGATGATACTGGATCGTGCCGTGGGTCGGGATGTTGAGGAAATCCTCGGGCACGAACTTGGTGACATAGGCCATCACGCCGAGATCGGCCTTGAGCGCGCGGAGGTGGTCCCACACTTCGGGCTTCCGGAACGACGCGGGGTCGAAAAAAGGCAGGCCATGCGCGGCCGCGCCGTCCTTGATCGGATCGGGCTTGGCGCCGTCCTTCTGGGTCGGGCCATAGACCCCGACGATGGTCTCGCCGCGCTTGACGAGCGCATCCAGCATGTCCTTGCCGAAGGCCGCCTGGCCATTGACGATGATCCGCATCCTGTCCTCCGGTTTGCGATTGTGATCAGGCGCGCGCCGCCGCGAGCCGCGCCACCGGCCGGTCGTCGATCGGCCAGTTGACGACGGCGGCGAACACGCCGAGCGCGACGCCTGTCCACCATACGGCGTCGTAGCTTCCCGTCGTATCGAACAGCCGGCCGCCGACCCAGATGCCGAGGAAGCTCCCGACCTGGTGGCCGACGAAGCAGATTCCGAACAGCGTCGCCATGTACCGGACGCCGAAGATCTGGGCGACGATTGCGCCCGTCAGCGGCACCGTGCCGAGCCAGAACACGCCGAGCGCGGCCGCGAACACGAGGACGCTCGTCTCGCTGATCGGCACCAGGAAGAACACCGTCATCAAGACCGAGCGACCGAGATAGAGGACGACGAGCAGATATTTCTGCCGCATCCGACCGCCGAGCTCGCCCCAGGCATAGCAGCTGATGATGTTGAAGAGGCCAAGGATCGCGAGCGCGTTGGCGCCGGTCTGCAGCGTGAGCCCGGCGTCCTGGACCAGCGCGGGCAAATGCGTGCCGATGAACATCGTCTGGAAGCCGCACACGAAATAGCCCGAGAACAGGAGGACATAGCCGCGGTGCGCGAGCGCTTCGCGGAGCGCCGCGGCGACGCTCTGTCGCGGGCCGCTCTCGCCGGCATCGGGCCGGCTCGCGAGCGCCGCCGCCATCGGCACGATCAAGGCCACCATGACGGCGAGAAAGACCATGGTGAGAACCCAGCCATGGTCCTCGAGGACCGCTTGCGTGCCGGGAACGACGAAGATCTGGCCCGACGAGCCGCCCGCGCTCGCGATGCCGAGATAAAGGCTCCGGCGCCTCTCGGGGACGACCCGGCTGATGACCGCGAGGACGACCGGGAACAGCGTGCAGCCCATCGCGATGCCCGAGAGCACACCGAGGCTGATCGAGGCATCGAGCGGCGTCTCGGCGCGCGACATCAGCCAGAGACCGAGCGTGTAGAGCGCGCCGCCGACCGCGAGGACGCGGCCCGGGCCGTATTTGTCGGCGATGATGCCGGCGAACGGCGTCGAGACGCCCCACATCAATGCCTGGAGCGCGACCGCGAAGGACAGGGTCTCGCGCCCCCAGCCGAGATCGCTCGAGATCGGGTTCATGAAGAGCCCGTAGGTCTGGCGGATTCCAAGCGAGATCGCGAGGATCATCGTCCCGGCGATCAGGACCACGAGGGGGGTGCGCCAAGTGTGCGCGGTCATCGTCTCACCGACATGATGGCCCCGACCTTAGTGCATGTTCAACCCGGCCGATAGACCACGACCGCCCCGTCGCGGCCTCGGACCGCCTGCGGCGGCAGCACCACCCAGCGCGCCGGATCGGCGCCGGCCGCCGCGATCGCCTCGGCGCTGACGAGAAGCGCGGTACCGGCGTTCCGGGTCAACTCCTCGATCCGCTGCGCGACGTTGACCGTATCGCCGAGCGTCGCGAACTCGAGCCGATCGGCATCGCCGATCGCCCCGGCGAAGACCGGCCCCTGATGGACCCCGATGCCGAGCGCGATCGGCGGCTCGCCGCGGTCCAGCCGCGCCGCGTTCCAGTGCCCGAGCGCCTCCAGCATCGCCTCGGCGGCGTGGATCGCGTTCGCCGCATCGTCCGCCCCGGGGCGCGGCACGCCGAACACCGCCATCACGCCGTCGCCCATGAACTTGTCGACGATGCCGCCCGATCCCTCGATCGCCGTCCGTTGCAGGGTCCGGATCTCGGTGAGGAGACGGCCGACCGCCTCGGGCACGAGCCGGCTCGCCATCGCGGTGAATCCGACGATGTCCGCAAACAGAATGGTGGCGGGCTGTATGCGCCCTGCGCCGAGCACACCGATGCCTTCGGTCGCGACCAGTGAGGCGACCGGTGGCGGCAGGTAGCGCGACAGATTGGCCGAGCGCTCCGTCACGGCGATCGCCTCGGTGAGGAGGCGGCGGGCGCGGAACACGACGAGGATGATCGCCGCAGCACCGGACAGGATCACCAGGATCCGGATCAGGTTGGCACGCGCGGTGAAGATCGGAAGCCCCGGCGGCAAGGGATGCATCGGATCGACGCCGAACAGGCCCGCGAACTGGAACGCGACGAAGCCGAGCGCGATCGCGGCGAAGCTCGTCGTCGCGGCGACGACCGGACCCGGGCTCGAGTGCAGCGCGGCGAACGTGATCAGCACGAAGAGGAGGAGGAAGGGCGGCAGCGCGGCGAGCGCGCCGATGCCGACGTCGAGCGAAGCGGCGAGGGTCGGCGCGAGCACCGCGAAGAAGGCGATGTCGAGAACCGCGAGCGCGACCACCATCCAGCCGCGATAGAACCGTGACCGCGCGACGAGGTAGGTCGTGACCGCGAGCGCCGCATAGACAACGACGAACACGAAAACGGTCTCGATGAACCGGCCGGGAAGCTCGCGCGGGTGGGTGAGCACGAACAACCCGAGGATGAACAGTGTCGTAACGAACCGGATGGCGCGCTCAGGCGCGCCGCCCGCCGCTCGGCGTCGAGGATCAGCGCCTCGACCGCGGCCGACGGCGCCGGTCCGCGCGCCATCGCTCAGAATCCGGCGGCGTAGGCGTCGCGGCGGTGATCGGCGACGCCGAACAGGGTCCCGCCGGGCGCGATCTCGATGGTCTCGGCGGAGCCGAAGAACTGTGCGCTGTTGCGGCGCACGGCGTGGCCGCGGGCGGCGAGCGCGTCGACCACGGCGTTGGGGATGCCCGGCTCGATGAAGACGCCGGGTCCGCCGAACTCCATGGTCCAGCGCGGATGCGCGACGGAATCGGCGAGATCCATGCCGCGGTCGACGAGGTTGGAGATGATCTGCGCGATCGAGATGGTCTGGTTGTGCGCGCCCGGCGTCGCGAGAAGATAGCGGAGCCGGCCCCCCAGCGTGACATGCACCGGGTTCAAGGTGTGCGCGGGACGCTTGCCCGGCATCACTTCGTTGGCGTGGCCGGGCTCGATCGAGAAGCGCGACATCCGGTTGTTGAGGAGGAGCCCCGTGTCGGGGTCGAGCACGAAGGCGCCGAAGGGGTGGAACACGCTCTGCACGAAGGTGAGCGCGTTGCCGAGCCGATCGACGACCGAGAGCGTCGAGGTGCCGCCCTTGGCGAAGGCGGTGGTGCCGACGCCGCCGCCTTCGCGCACCCCGTCCTGCAGCCGTCGCGTCACGGCGGGCCCGAGCAGGCGGTCGAGATCGGCGGGATCGCGGCGCGGATCGGCGATGTGCGGCTCGCCCTCGGCGAAGGCGCCCCGCGTCGCCGCCATGAGATAGCCGAGGCGATCGGGTCCGTCGTCGTCGAGGCGCGCGCTGTCGAGGCCGGCGAGCCCGTTGAGCTGAAGGAGGAGGAGTAGGCCGAACGAGTTGGGCGGCATCACCTCGACCGTCGCGCCGCGATAGACGGTCGAGATCGGCGCCACCCACTCCGGCACATAGGCCGCGAGGCAGGACGCGCGCATCAGCCCGTCACGCGCCGCCATCAGCCTCGCGAGGCTTGCGGCGATCGGCCCGCGATAGAACGCCGCCCCGCCATCGCGCGCGATCAGCCGGAACGTCGCGGCGAGCGCCGGCTGGCGAAGGAGCGCGCCGGTCGCGAGCGGGCGGTCGTCGTGAAAATAGATCGCGCGGCAGCCGGGATCGGCGCGGAGCCCCTCGGCCGCGCCCGCGATCTGGCGCGCGATCGCGGGCGAAAGGGCGAAGCCTTCCGCGGCCCCCGCGATCGCGGGCTCGAAGAGCTCCGCCCAGGGCAGCCGGCCGAAGCGGCGATGGGCTGCCTCCCACGCGCCGACGATGCCGGGGACGGTCGCGGCGCGCACGCCGGTCTCCGGCATGCCGGACGCGAAGACCGCGCGCGTCGCGCCCTCCGGTGCGCCACCCGAGCCGTTGAGGCCATGGGTGCGCCCGCTCGCCGCATCGTGGATCAGCGCGAACACATCGCCCGCCGGGCTCGTCGCGTGCTGCATCACGGTCGCGAGCACGGCCGAGGCCGCGATCCCGGCGTCGACCGCGTTGCCGCCCTTCTCGAGCATGCGGAGCCCGGCGAGGCTCGCGAGCGGATAGCCGGAGACGACCATGCCGTTCCGGCCGACGACGGGGGCCCTGGCCATCACCGCGATCTACGACCAGACGATGAAATCGCCCTCGGGCAGCCGGCCGATATAGCTGCCGACCGAAAGCCGGCGCGTGCCGTCGCCCGATTCGTTCGCGGTCCACTCGTGCGGATTGCGCGGGTTGAAGATGATCACCTCGCCGGGCCGTCCCTTGTAGCGGTGCGTCTCGGCACCCTCGACCCGGCGGCGGTTGAAGGGCTCGATCTCGGCGTAGCGGCCGTCCTCGCTCGGCGGCGTGTAGGGGGCGTTGTGGACGGTGGTGACGCCGCCCGCGGCGGGCTCGCTGACGAAGAGGTTCCACGACAGCTGCGCGATGCAGCGCGCGATCGCGTAGTCGGGGGCGGAGAAGCGCGCGGTGTCGGCGTGGAGCGTGCCGCCACCGGTCGATTCACGGATGATGCCGACATAATAACGGTCGTGGCCCGGCTCCTCGGCGACGCTGAGCGTCCGCTCCGGGTAGAGCGCGCGGACGCGGTCGAACAGGCGCGCGAACGGATCGACACCGGCCGCGGCGAGATAGGCCGCCTTCTCGGCGTTCGCCGCCGCGACGGCCGCGAAATAGTCGGCCTTGGATTTCTTCCGGAACTCGAACTGGGTGACGCCGATATAGCGCGCGGGGTTCTTGAGCGCGGGGATGTTGTACTGCTTCGTGAAGCCGATCGCGTCCATCGCCGCGGCGAGCCGGCGCGCCTCGTCGGCGGTGACGAAGTCGCGGATCCGGATCGCCGGGATCTCGTTCGCGTAGAGGGCCTCGAGGCTCTCGCGCGAGAGCGGGAGCTCCTCGTGTGTCCGCCACTGTGGCATCGCGTTCATCGCACACCCTCCGCGGTCAGAGAAGGACGAGGACCGCCTCGGGCGGGCGGCCGAGCGCGACCTTGGCGCCTCTGACGACCACCGGCCGCTCGATCAGGATCGGATTGGCGACCATCGCGGCGACGAGCGCGGCCTCCGACATCTTCGGATCGTCGAGCCCGAGGTCCTTGTAGACGGGCTCCTTCCGGCGCATCAGCGCGCGCGGCGCGATGCCCATCGCCTTGAGCCATTGCCGGAGCGTCGCCGCATCGGGCGGCGTCTTCAGATACTCGACGACTGTGGGCCTGATGCCGCGGCCCTCGAGCAGCGCAAGCGTCTTGCGCGAGGTCGAGCAGCGCGGGTTGTGATAGATCGTCACGGTCATGGGTTCGTTTCCGTCTGTGCCGAGCAGATGCGTATGGTGAACCCGTCGGGGAGCCGCGTCGCCGCGTTGCCGCAGGCGCCGGCGAGCTGGTCGCGCGTCAGGCCCTTCGCCTCGCGCAGATTGGCGCCGCTCAGATTGGCGAGACGCAAATCGGCGTCGTCGAGCTTGGCCCCGCTCAGATCGGCGCCGGCGAGAACGGCGCGCTTCAGCTTCGCGCTCAACAGATCGGCGCCGCGGAGCCTCGCATCGGTGAAATCGACGCGATCGAGATTGGCCCAGCTCACATTGACCTGGGTCAGATCGGCGCCCGCGAGCGAGGATCGCTTGAGCTTCGCCTGGTAGAGATTGGCCTCGGTCAGGTTGGCCCCACCGAGATCGCCCCGTTCCATGTCGGTGTTGCGGAGATCCGCGCCGGCGAGATTGGCGCCCTTGAGGCTCGCGTTCTCGAACTCGGTATCGCGGAGATCGGCGCCGCGGAGATCGGCGCCGGAGAGATCGGCCTCCTTGAGGCTGCTGTCGCGGAGCCGCACCCGCTCCATCCTGGCGCCGGGAAGGGCGAGGGCGCGGAGATCGGCGCGGTTGAGATCGCAGCGCGCGCACTCGCGCGTCGACTTGAGGCGCTCGGCGGGCGAGGGTGCCGGGGCCTGCGCCGCCGCCTGACCCGCGGCGAGAACGAGCGCGAGCGTCACGATCGCCGTTCGAACAATCAGGATCATGGATCGACGCCCGTTCTGCCCGCGCACCGGGTCGCGCCAGGCCATCCCGCATCATATCGCCGCGCCGGGCGCCATGCCAGCGAGCCCGGTCGGCCGTTCGGGGCTGGCAAGGGCCCGTGGTTGCGGCAATATGCGGGGCGGGACGCCGACCGCGTCGTTTGCGTCAGGGAGGAAACGCCATGAGAAGCGCCTACGACACCGATCTCGGCCGCAATGCGGCGAACCATGTGCCGTTGTCGCCGCTCTCCTTCATCGAGCGCGCGGCCGCGGTCTATCCGGCGCGGACCGCGATCGTGCATGGACCGACCCGGCGGAGCTGGGCCGAGACCTATGCCCGGTGCCGCCGGCTCGCCTCGGCGCTCGCCTGCCGCGGCGTCGGCAAGAACGACACCGTCGCGGTCATGGCGCCCAACGTGCCGGCGATCTTCGAGGCGCATTTCGGCGTCGCCATGGCGGGTGGCGTCCTCAACGCGCTCAATATCCGTCTCGATGCCGACACGATCGGTTTCATCCTCGGCCACGGCGAGGCCAAGGTGCTGCTGACCGACACCGAGTTCGCGCCGATCATCAAGAAGGCGCTCGGCGGTCTCGAGCGGAAGCCGCTTGTCATCGACATCGTCGATCCGCTCGGCCCGGGCGGCGAGCGGCTCGGCGTGATGGACTACGAGGCGTTCATCGCTGAGGGATCGCCCGACCATGCCTGGTCCTATCCCGACGACGAGTGGGACGCGATCGCGCTCAACTACACCTCGGGCACGACCGGCAACCCGAAGGGCGTCGTCTATCACCATCGCGGGGCGCATCTCAATGCGCTCAACAACCTGATGGCGTGGCACATGCCGCCGCATCCGATCTATCTCTGGACGCTGCCGATGTTCCACTGCAACGGCTGGTGCTTTCCGTGGACGGTGACCGCGCTCGCCGGCACCCATGTGTGTCTCCGCCGTGTCGAGCCGAAGCCGATCTTCCAGGCCTTCGCGACCGAAGGCGTCACGCATTTCTGCGGCGCGCCGATCGTCCTCAATACGCTCGTCAACGCGAAGGCCGAGGACCGGGCGCCGTTCGCGCAACAGGTCCGCGTCATGACCGCGGGCGCCGCGCCGCCGGCGGCCGTCATCGCCAACATGCAGCGCATGGGCGTCGAGGTGACCCATGTCTACGGCCTCACCGAGACCTATGGTCCGGCGGTCGTGTGCGCGTGGCACGAGGCGTGGACCGCGCTCCCGGTCGATGAGCAGGCGCGCATCAAGGCGCGGCAGGGCGTGCGCTATCCGATCCTCGAGGGGCTGATGGTCGCCGATGCGCGCGACCTCCGCCCGGTGCCCAAGGACGGCGAGACGATGGGCGAGGTCTTCATGCAGGGCAATGTCGTCATGAAGGGCTATCTCAAGAACCCGAAGGCGACCGCCGAGGCCTTCGCCGGCGGCTGGTTCCATTCGGGCGATCTCGCCGTCTGGCACAAGGACGGCTATATCGAGATCAAGGACCGCTCGAAGGACATCATCATCTCGGGCGGGGAGAACATCTCGACCATCGAGGTCGAGAGCGTGCTCTACCGCCACCCCGCGGTGCTCGAAGCCGCCGTCGTCGCGCGCCCGGACGAGAAATGGGGCGAGACGCCGTGCGCCTTCGTCACGCTGAAGCCGGACGCGACCGCGACGGCCGAGGAGATCATCGCGTTCTGCCGCGACAACATGGCCCGGTTCAAGGTGCCGAAGACGGTGGTGTTCGGCGCGCTGCCCAAGACCTCGACCGGCAAGATCCAGAAATACGTGCTCCGCGATCAGGCGCGCGCGATGTGAGCCTCGGCCGGTTCAGCGCCGCACCCAGCCGCCGTCGACATAGAGCGTCTGGCCGGTGATGAAGGCGGCATCGTCGGAGGTGAGGAAGCTCATCGCGCCGACCAGGTCGTCGACCGTCTGGGTGCGCTTGATCACCTGAAACGACGCGACGTGGTCGAACCGCTCGGGCGCGCGCGGGTTCGTCGTCGTGGTGCCGGTGGTGCGCGTGAGGCTCGGTGCGATCGCGTTCACCGTGATGCCGCTCGGGCCGAGATCGCTCGCCAGCGCGCGCGTGAATCCAATCACGCCGCCCTTGCTCGCGATGTAGTGGGTATAGCCGGTGACCGCGGTCGCGACGGTGTTGGACGCCATGTTGACGATGCGGCCCCAGCCGCGCGCCTTCATGCCGGGCACGAAGGCCTTGGCGGTGAGGAACATCGAATCGAGGTTGACCGCCATCACCCGCTTCCAGTCGGCGAAGCTCACCTCGTCGAACGGGCGGTTGGGGAAGATGCCGACATTGTTGATCAGGATGTCGCAGCCGCCGAACTCGCGCGCGACCGCGGCCGCGAGCGCATCGACGCCCTCGGGCGTCGAGACGTCGGTGACGACGGCGCGCGCCGGGCGGCCGCGCGCGGCGACGAGCGCCAGGGTCTCATCGGCCGGCGCGAAATCGGCGATCACGATCCGCGCGCCGTCCTCGGCGAGCCGGCGGGCGAAGGCCTGGCCGATCCCGGTCGCACCGCCGGTGATGACGGCGATCTTGTCCGCGTGACCCTTCGCCATGGCGGGCGGGCTCCCGTCGCCGGTCAGCGGAGCGTCGCCTTGCGCACGGCATTGCGCACCGTGCGCGAGACGGCCCAGTCCTTCGTCGTCTCGAAATACTGCTTGAGCGAGGCGGAGTTGCGATGCCGGTCGAGCGCGGCGTCGTCGGCGTAGACCTCGTAGAGGATGAAGGTGTTCGGATCGCTCTTGTCCTGGCAGAGGTCGAAGACCAGGCAGCCCGGTTCATGGCGCGCGATCTCGCCGCGATGGCGCTCGATCTCCTTGAGAAAGTCCTGGACGTGCTGCGACTTGAGCGTGACGGCGACGTTGATGATGTGCATAGCCTCTTCCCCGTGTCGGTCGTTCAACCCCAGACTTCGCGTGCGGTCTCGACCACGAGACGGAGCTTCGCCGCCTCGTCCTCGACCGAGATCAGGTTGCCGATCGCATTCGACGAGAAGCCGCACTGTGGCGACAGGCAGAGCTGGTCGAGGGGCACATGTCGGGCCGCCTCGTCGATCCGCCGCTTGAGCGCATCGCGGCTCTCGAGCGCGCCGCGCTTGGTCGTCACGAGGCCGAGCACGATGTTCTTGTCCTTCGGCACGAAGCGGAGCGGCGTGAAGTCGCCCGAGCGCTCGTCGTCATATTCGAGAAAGAAGCCGTCGACCTTGGTCAGGTTGAAGACCTTCTCGGCGATCGGCTCGTAGCCGCCGGAGGCGAACCACTGGCTCTGTGCGTTGCCGCGGCACATGTGGATGCAGACCTTCATGTCGGCCGGACGGTCGCGGATCGCGTCGTTGATGAGGGCGGCGTAGGTCGCGGGCAGCTCGTCCGGGTCCTCGCCGATCTTTTTCACGCCCTCGCGCATCTTGATGTCGCAGAGATAAGCGAGGTTGGTGTCGTCGAGCTGCACATAGCGGCATCCGGCGGCGGCGAGCCGCGCGAGCTCGGCGCGGTAGACGTCTGCGAGATCGGCGAAGAACCCCTCCATCGTCGGGTAGGCCTCGCGGCTGATCGCCTCGCGGCCGCCGCGGAAATGCGTCATGGTCGGAGACGGTATGGTGATCTTGGGCGTCCGCGTCGTCGCGGCCCTGACGACGCGGTAATTGGCGACCTCGATCCCCTCGTCGGGAAGCTTCATCCGATCGCGGATGAAGGCGACGAAGGGCGCCTTCTCGGGATCGACGGATTTCCCTTCCGAGCCTTCCGGCATGATGCGGCGGAAGTCGACGCCCTTGATCTTGTCGAGGAAGTCGAAGTGGAAATTTTCGCGCCGGAACTCGCCGTCGGTGATCGAGTGGAGGCCGATGTCCTCCTGGAACTTGACGACGTCTCGGATGTGGCGGTCCTCGATGGCGCGGAGCGCCTCGCGCGTGATCTTCCCCGCCTTCCAGTCGGCGCGCGCATCGAGGAGCACCTGCGGGCGGAGAAGGCTCCCGACATGGTCGGCGCGGAACGGTGGCTGTGTGCGGTCGGCCATGGTTTCCTCCGTTGTCCCTACGGTGTTCGGATCAGACGATCCGGACGTGGAGATTGCCGATCCCGTCGATATGCCCGTGCAGCCGGTCGCCGCGGACGACGGCGCGCGGGCCCTTGGGCGTGCCGGTGAAGATGAGATCGCCCGGCTCGAGGCGGGCGAGCGCCGACAGCCGGGCGACGATCTCGGCCGGCGACCAGATCAGATCGGCGAGATCGCCGCGCTGGCGCTCGGCGCCGTTGACGGTGATCCAGATCGCGCCCCGCGTCGGGTGGCCGATCCGCGCCGCCGGCTGGATCGCGCTCACCGGCACCGAGTGATCGAACGACTTGCAGAGGTCCCAGGAGTGCTGGTGCTTGATGCAGTCGCGGAGCACGTCGCGCCGGATCAGGTCGAAGCCGACCGCATAGCCGAACACGTGCTCGAGCGCGCGCGCGGGCGGAATATCGCTGCCGCCGCGGCCCATCGCGACGACCATCTCGATCTCGGGGTCGAGCTCGGCGGTGCCGGGCGGGTAGGGGATGTCGCCGCCCTCGGCGACGAGCCCGTCGGCGGGTCGGAGCGAGACGCCGGGCCGCGACCCGTCGCTTCCGCCGAGCCCCGTCTCGCGCGCATGCGCGACATAGTTGCGCCCGACCGTGTAGACACGCCGGACCGGAAACAGCGCCTCCGATCCGGCGACCCGCGCGGTCGGCACCACGGGAACCGGCACCGCATAGCTCATCGACACGCACTCCCCTGTCGCTCAGAAGCTACACGGGCCCGGCGGGGCCGCCAATGGCCTCGGCGGCGGCAGTCTTTACAGACGATTAAGAGCGCCCGGGCACACTCGAGCCATGGCGCGAAGCGTTCCGAAAGCCTCGGCGCCGGTCCCCGGCTCGTCCGCGCGCGATCCCGGCCGTCACGAGCTCCGCGATCCGGCGACGGAGGGCGCGGCCGCGCGCGTCGACCCGGCCGCCCCGCCTTCTGTCGATCACTCGACCGAACAGGCCTTTCGCGCCGTCTTCGACATGCTGCCGGACTCGGTCGTCGTCCACACCGGGCGCCATATCCTGTTCGCCAACGCGGCGGCGCTCGGCCTCTTCGGCGCGCCGTCGGAGGCCGCGCTCAAGTCGCGGACGATCCAGGATCTGCTGCCGCCCGAATACCATGCCGCCGCCGATCGTCGCACACGCCTCATCCTCGAGGAGGGCCGGTCGGTCGATCGGGCCCAGTCGCAACGGCTCAAATTCGACGGGCGGATGATCGAGGTCGAGACGACCTCGGCGCCGATCGTGTGGGAGGGCCGCCGCGCCATCGTCGCGGTCAGCCGCGACATCACCGCCCGGCTCCGCGCCGAGCGCGCGCTCGAGCTCCGCGTCGCCGATCTCGAGCTCGCGCGCGAGATCCACGAGCGCCAGAGCGCGCAGCTCCGTGCCCTCGCCGAGGAGCTCCGCCAGGCGCGCGATGCCGCCGAGACCGCGAACCAGAACAAGAGCGAGTTCCTCGCCAATATGAGCCACGAGCTCCGGACGCCGCTCAACGCCATCATGGGGTTCTCGGAGGTGATCAAGGAGCAGATGCTGGGCGCGGTGGGCGTGCCGCAATATGCCGAATACGCGCGCGACATCTACACCTCCGGAGCGCATCTCCTCGACATCATCAACAACATCCTCGATCTGTCGAAGATCGAATCGGGAAAATTCGAGCTGCACGAGGGCGACGTCTCGATCACCCAGGTCGCCGCCGCGGTGCGCCGGATCGTCAGCGGCCGGGCGGCTGTGGCCGGCCTCGTGCTCGAGGTCGCGGTCCCGGACGATCTCCCGAACGTTCATGGCGACGAACGGGGGATCAAGCAGATCCTTCTCAATCTCCTGTCGAATGCGATCAAGTTCACCCCGCGCGGCGGCCGCGTCAGGCTGTCGGGTTGGGTCAACGCCGACGGATCGCTGTCGCTCTCGGTCACCGACACCGGCATCGGCATCGCAAGCGAGAATTTCGATCGCATCCTCGCGCCGTTCGGCCAGGTCGACAGCCCGCTCGCGCGCGACCACCAGGGCACCGGCCTCGGCCTGCCGCTGGTCAAGGCGATGATCGAGCTCCACGGCGGCCGCTTCGATCTCGACAGCACGCTCGGCGAGGGAGCGACCGCGACGATCGTGATCCCCAAGCCGCGCACACGGCCGAACGGGCAAAGAAAAACCGGGGTGCTGGGGCCCCGGTAACATCGTGGGGCTTTCGCCCCGTTCCGGCGACGTCTTCTATTCGGCCGCCTGACGGAACTCGTTGAGCTCGTCCTTGAGCCGCGGCCACACGTGGTCGACGAAGCGCTTCATGCCCTTGACGGTGCGCTCGTGGTCGAGGTGGCCGGCCTGGCCCATGATCAGGAGATGCCCGAACCCGCCGACGGTGTCGTAGAATTTCTTGATCTGCTTGAACACCGTGTCGGGGTTGCCGCCGAACGCGAAGCCCTGCTGGATCAGGCCCTCGACGGTCTTGGGCGGCGGCGTGCGGCCGAGGCCGTCGACGCCGACCTGGCCGCCGAACGCGCCCTTGAGGACGTTGCCGGCCGCCTCGGCGGGGAAGTAGCCGGGCGGATTGCGGAACTGCGGCGGCACCTTGTTCGAATCGTTGTACCACTTGAGCTCCTGGATGCCGGCCTCGCCCTCGGCATCGGTGTCGCCGACATAGACCAGCGCGGCATAGGCGAGCTTGTGGCTCCCCGACCCGGGATGGCCCGCCTCGCGCCAGCCCTTGCGGTAGCCGTCGAAGATCAGCTTGGTGACATTGTAGCCGGACAGGAACGTCGCGGCGTTGTGCTTGAGCCGGGCGACTTGCGCCGCGTTGGGCGGGCTGCCGACGGTGATCCACACCGGGGGGTGCGGCTGCTGATACGGGCGTGGCCAGATATTGACCTGGCGATGGTGGAAGAACTGCCCCTCCCAGCTGAACGGCCCGTCATGGGTCGTCCACGCCTTCATGATGAGCTCGTAGGCCTCCCACAGCCGCTGCGACATGCGCATCGGGTTCGAGTTCATCGCCGAGACCTCGAACGGCACGCCGCGGACGAAGCCGACATCGAGCCGGCCGCGCGAGATGACGTCGATCATCGCCATCTCCTCGGCGACGCGGACGGGCTGGCGGCGGTTCGCGAGCGGGTTGCCGAGGATCAGGATGCGGACCTTCTTGGTCTCGCGCGCGAGGATCGCGGCGATCAGCGGCACCGCGGGGATCAGATTGGTCGCCGTCTGGTGGTGCTCGTTGGTCATGATGTTGAGGCCGATCTCGTCCGCGTAGCACCACTCGTCGAGATAGCGGTGGTAGAGATCGGCGCCCTTCACCGGGTCGTAGATCGCGTTCGGCAGCGACACGCGGATCGAGTTGTAGGACGATTCCTCGGGGAGGTAGTGATACGCCCCTTCGCTGAAATACCAGGCCTGCATGGGAGTTCCTTCCTCGATCGCTCTGCGCGGCTCAACCGGCAAATGACGTGACGTGCTTCAGGAACGCGTCGGTCTGCTCCATCTGGGGCAGATGTCCGCACTGCGGAATGCCGACGAATTTCGCGCCCGGAATGAGGCTCGCATATTTCCGGCCATAGTCGGCGCTCACCAGCCGGTCGTTCTCTCCCCAGATCACGAGCGTCGGCGCCTTGATGCGGTGCAGCCGGCGCGCCAGCTTCGGATCGTGGAGATAGGGCTCCCAGCCATAGACGGTGATGCCCTCGCGGTTCTTGGCCATCGCCGTGAACTCGGCATCGGAGAGCTTGGAGAAATCGGGCACCCGCGTCTGGTCGTGCCAGACGAGCTTGTTCGCCTCCATCGGGTGGAGCGCGAAGATATCGACGATGTCGCGGGTGGTGCGGTCGCTCACCTTGATCCCGACCGCATCGACCAGGATCACCCGCCCGATGCGCGCGGTCGTCTTGACCGCCATCTCGGCCGCGATCCAGCCGCCGAACGAGAACCCCATGACCGTGACGTCCTGAAGCCCGTGGGCATCGAGCAGATCGAGATAGAGAAACGCGAGATCATCGATGTGATCGAAATGCTCCGGCAGCGGCGAGCCGTGGAAGCCGGGATGGGTCGGCGCCCAGATCGCGTGGCGCTCGGCGAGCTTCGCCATGAACGGCGCCTTGGCCACCGATCCGCTCCCCCCGTGCAGCACCAGCATCGGCTTGCCGCCGCCCATCCGCTCGAGCGCGAACTTGACGCCGTTCAGTTCGGCGAGATCGGGGGCGGTTGCAGTCGCATTCATGCCTGGCGCTCCGCGACGACGATGACGAATCACGCGCTTTTCGCGGACCCGGTCGAATTCAGAAGCTTCATTCTATTGACTTCGACGTACCCTGCAACCCGGAATAGCGACCGATGAATCGGGGAGATCGCGTGCAATTGACGCAGGCCGCGCGGGCCAATCGACCCGCCCGCATCGGCAGGACGGCGTGAGGCGCCCATGACGGGATCGCGCCGACGTCGGTGGCGCGCGGCCGCGATCGCGCTCGGCGTGCTCGTCCTCGCGCTCGCGGCCGTCGTCCACTGGCGGGCGCCGCTCGCGACTGCGGCGC
>VGEU01000032.1 GCA_016869145.1 Alphaproteobacteria bacterium
CGTCGACCTCTCGATCGGCGGCGCCTCGGTCGCGCTCGCGCGCCGGCCCGCGGCCGCCGTCGCCCGCCACCGGCCCGCCGCGCTTCGCGTCGTCAACCCGGTGACGGGCGCGGCCGTCGAGATCCCGATCGTCATCCGCAACGCGACCGCGGTCGCCGACGGCGTGCGGCTCGGTCTCGCCTTCGCGCCGCGCGATCTCGACCAGTTCGGCTCGATGGTCGATCTCGTCCACGGCGATGCGGCGCGCTGGCTCCGCTTCCTCGAGACGCGAAGCGGCGTCGCCCGGTCGGGTGGCGCGACGCTCGCCCTTCTCCGTCTCGGGCTCCGCAGCGCGTTCGATCATCTGCATGGAATCGTCCGCGGCGAATGGGCGCGCGGGCCGGCCGACGCCCCGCCGACGCCGGCACCGACGGCGCCCCTCCTCCTCGCCGCCCCGCACCGAATTTTCCGGAAGGCCGCATGATGTCGCGCCTCGCCCCGTTCCTCCGCCGCGCGACCGTCGCGATCGCGGTGGCCGCCGCGCTCGCCGGCGGCGTCGCATTGGCGCAGACCGCATCGGCGCAGACCGCACCGGCGCAGACCGCAGCGCCGACACCGGCGGCGGCAGCCTCGGCGCCGGTCCGCAGCGTGGTGCCGCTCGCCAGTCTCCTCGCCGACAACGAGCCCTTGACGCTCTGCGGCATGATGGCCGAGCGCAGCCTTTTCTTCCCCGTCTCACCGCGCGCCGAGATATGCGGCCTCGTGCTCCGGCTCGAGGCGACCAGCTCGATCGCGCTCCAGGGCGATCGTTCGCAGCTCGCGATCCAGCTCGCCGGCCGCACCGTCGCGCAGCTTCCGCTCAAGGGCTCGCAGCCCTCGATCGCGGCCGAGATCGACCTGCCGGCCGATCTCGTGCGCACCGGCTTCAACCGGCTCTCCTTCGTCGCTGCGCAGCATTCGCTGCCGCAATGCGAGGACCCCAACGCGCCCGAGCTCTGGACACAGATCGATACCCGCAAATCGACGCTCGCCATCGCTTCGGGGGTGCGCGTCGGCGGCTTCCGCCTGTCCGAGCTCGACGCGCTCGCCGGGCCGGGCAACGCCGCGCCGTTCCGTTTCACCATCCTCACCGCGGGCGAGCGCGCGGCCGATCCGCAGCTCCGCGCCGGCGCGCTCGTCGTCCAGGCGATCGCCGTCCGCCTCGGCTATGTGCCGCTCCATGTCCGCCATGCGCCGCTCCGCCCAGCCGCGAGCGCGGGCGAGGGGTTGTTCGGCGGTCTCGACCAGTACGGCCTCGCCGGCGCCGACGCGGCGATCGTCGGCACCCGCGCCGAGATCGCGCCGTTCCTGTCGCCCGCCTTCGCCGCGACGATCGCGGGCGCGTTCCTCGGCATCGTGCCGCTCGATTCCGATCCCTCGCGCTTTGTCCTCGTCGTCTCGGGCAGCACCGCCGCCGAGGTCGAGCGCGCCGCGACCGCGCTCACGCTGATGGATTTCCCGTTCACGGATGCGGCCACCGCGCGCATCGAGGCGATCGACCGCGCCGCGCTCGGCCCGTTCGCGGGCTTGCCCGTGATCGAGCCCGACCGGACCTACGGCTTCGCCGATCTCGGCTTCCGCACGCGCAACATCCGTGGTGCCGCCGATCACAACGTCGCGCTCCGCCTCTACGTGCCTGAGCCGCTTTATTTCCCCGAGAACGCGCAGGTCGAGCTCATGCTCGATTTCGCCTACGGCGCCGGTCTTGGCCGCCATTCGGCGCTCAATCTCCACGTCAACGGCCAGTTCCAGGCCGTCATTCCGCTCGGCGATCCGACCGGCGGCGTGCTGCGCGGCTACCGGCTCCAGGTGCCGGCGCGGGCGTTGCAGCCGGGCTTCAATGTTCTCCGCTTCGAGCCCGTGCTCGCCTCGCTCCAGGGCGGCAATTGCGAGTTCGCGCAGAACCAGAACCTACTGTTCTCGCTCGCCGACACGTCCTCGATCCGGATCCCGCCGGCGAGCCGATATGCGCGCCAGCCCGACCTCCAGGTCCTCGCCCGCACCGGCTTCCCGTTCTCGCGCCGCGACGGCGCGGAGGCGGGCTTCGTGGTGCCGAGCGCGGACAGCAACAGCGTCGGCGCGATGTGGACGCTCGCCGGACGGCTCGCCCAGACCCACCGCACCGCGCTCGTCGGTGCCACCTATACGAGCGAGCTCCGGCGCGCCGAGGGGCACCAGATCATCGTCGGCGCGCCGGCCGCCATCGATCCCGAGCTTCTCGGCGCGGCGAGCCTCGCGCTCGGCGCCGTGCACCGCGTTCCCTATCCGTCGCTCCGCGCCGCTGCCAACGGCGCGTCCGGCGCGGTCCCCGGCGGTCGGATCACCCAGGCGAGCGATCTCGGCGACAATCATCTCGTCGTCGCGTTCCAGTCGCCGCGCGCGGCCGGCCATGTCAGCGCGCTGGTGACCGCGGCGAGCCCGACCAAGCTCCGCGAAGGCATCGAGCGCCTGGTCGCGCCCGACTATTGGGACCAGATGCAGGGTGACGTGTTCCTGTGGCGCGACGATCCCGCGCGCGTCGCGGCGACCGCGGCGGCCGCCTCGTTCCACATCGGCCGGATCGATGCGGTCGAGCTCGGCCGCTACTGGTTCTCGCGCCAGCCGTGGCTCTGGATCTCCGGCATCCTCCTTCTGCTCATCGCGCTCGGCTGGCTGAGCGCGATATGGCTCCGCCGCTATGGCCGCCGGCGACACCGCAGTGCCGGCTAGCCACCGCCTTCTCGCCGCCGCCGCCATGCTCGCCGCGGCGGTCGTGCCCGCGCCGCTCGCCGCGATCGGCTGGAGCGACTATGCCGCGCGCTTCGTCGCCGCGGACGGCCGCGTCGTCGACGACGGCAATGGCGGCATCAGCCATTCCGAAGGCCAGGGCTTCGGCCTCCTCCTCGCCGTCGGCCATGGCGACCGCGCACGCTTCGACCGCATCCGCGATTGGACGTGGCGCCATCTCGGCGTGCGCGACGACCGTCTCTT
The DNA here is from genome assembly GCA_016869145.1 of Alphaproteobacteria bacterium. GTDB lineage: Bacteria > Pseudomonadota > Alphaproteobacteria > MPNO01 > VGEU01 > VGEU01. The sequence continues at coordinate 2,989 of VGEU01000032.1, forward strand.
CGCGTGGCGCTGGGACCCGGCGCAGGGCGGCGTGACCGACCGCAACAACGCGACGGACGGCGACCTCCTGATCGCGTGGGCGCATGTGCGTGCCGCCGCGCGGTGGAACGAGCAGCGGTTTCGCGCCGATGCGGCACAGATCGCTATGGCGATCCGCGAACGGCTGGTGCGCCGTGACGGCGAGCGCGCCTGGCTTCTCCCCGGTGCGGTTGGGTTCGAGCACGGATCGCGGCTCACGCTCAATCCGTCCTACTATGTCCAGCCGGCCTTCGCGGCGTTGAACGCGGTCGATCCCGACCCGGTCTGGGGCGCGCTCGCGGCGAGCGGGCTCCATCTCGTGCGCACCGCCCGGTTCGGCGCGAGCGGCCTGCCGCCCGACTGGATCGACGTCGCCGGTGGTCGCATCGAGGCGCCGGCCGACCGGCCACTCCGCTTCGGATTCGAGGCGATCCGCGTGCCGCTTTATCTCGCCTGGTCGGGCATCGCGGTGTCGGCGCTCGATCGCGCGCTCGCGCGCCACTTCGCGCCCGGTGCGGCGACGCCGGCATGGCGCGATCTCGAAGCCGATCTGCACGCCGATCATGGCGCATCGGCGGGATTCCTCGCGGTGGCGCGCCTTGCCGCCGGTGCGCCGCCCGATCTCGACGGCGGTGGTGCCGACTACTACGCCGCGAGCCTCGTCCTCCTCGCCGGTCTCGCCTATCGCGACGCGGCCGGACGCTGACGATGGATCGCCGTCTCCGCCTGATCGTCCTCGCGTTCGCGGCCCTCCTGCCCGCCGCGGCCGCGCGCGCCGAGACGCCGCCGTCGCAGCCGCAGGTGCGCAGCCTCGAGACGCGGCCGTAGGTCAATGTCCGCATCCCGGGCCTCCCCACGACCGAGCCCGCCGCGCCGGCGCCCACGTCGACACCCGCGCCGCCGGTCGCAACGGACGCGGCCGCCATCCGCGCCGATCTCGCGCGGGCCGAGCGCGCGGGCGACTGGCGCGCGATCGTCGAGGAGGCCGGACGGCGGCCGGAGGCCTTCGGCTGCGCCGCGATCGACAATGCCTGGGCGCTCGCGATCGCCCATACCGCGCGGGGCGAGGCCGACCGGGCCGGCGCCGTCTATGACGCGCTGATCGTCGCGTGCGAGCGGAGCGCCGATCGTCTGGCGACGCTCGAGAAGGCGATGGCGACCCTCGCGCCCGCCCGCGTCGATCCTCTGTTCGACCGCGAGGCCGCGCGGCCGCGGACGGCGGCGGAGGAGGCGCGCTTCGTGGCGGTCCGCGACCGCTTTCTCCGCGCCTGGCTCGCACGCGCCTCGCGCGAGCGCGACCCGACCGTCTATGCGCGGATCGCTGCAAGGCTGGCGCCGAGCGCCGAGGGCCGCGGCGATGCGGCCGTCGCGCACGATCTCGGCTGGGCGGCGTTTAACCGCGGTGAGCTCGCGCGCGCGGCCGGCTGATTCAGGAAGGCGCTCGCGGCGAGGGCCGAGGCGAGCGCCGCGCACGGGCTCGCGCTCACCAAGCGCCGCCAGGGCGATCTCCGCGAGGCGGAGCGGATCGCGCGGCAATGGCAGCGCACCTCGCCCCGGATCCGGCGCCTTCTCGCCGACATCCTCGCCGAGCGTGCGGTGGCGGCCTATGACGCCGGCGATTTCGCCGACGCCTATGTCCGTCTCCGCGAACGCGCGGACATCGCGCCGCTCACGGGTGACGTCGAGCTGCTTGACGCCTGGACCCACACGCGGCTCGGCCTGATCGAGGAGGGCGCCGCGATCTTCGAGCGGCGCTATCGCGACAACCAGGACGAGCAGAGCGCCGAGGGGCTCCTCGTCGTGGCGATGGAGACGCGCGACTTCGCGCGGCCGCAGCGTATCGCGCGGGCGTCGGGCGGGCCGCTCGCGGCGATCGCCGATCCGGCCCTCGCCAACCGCGGCGCCTTGCCGAAGCGGCTCGAGCGGATCGAGGCCGACTATCTCGCGACCTGGCTCGACAGCGTCGATGCGGCGCGCGATCCGCTCCTGCCGGTGCGGCTCGCCAACCGGCTGGCACCGGGCGTGCTCGAGCGCCGCGATGCGCCGATGGCGGTCCGGCTCGGCTGGCGTGCCTATGAACGCGGTGCCTATGCCTACGCGCGACGCTGGTTCGCCGCCGCGCTCGGCTAGTCGCCGAGCGAGGCAGCGGCCGTCGGGCTCGCGCGTACCGCTATCGCCGAGAACGACCTCGCGACGGCGGAGACGACGGCGCGCGCCTGGGTCGCGCACGGCGCCGCGATGCGCCCGGTCCTCGCCGAGATACTCCTGAAGCGCGCCGCGGCGGCGGAGGCCGCGGGTGATCCAGCCGGCGCGCTCGCGCTCCTCGCCGAGCACGAGGGCTACGATCCCGGCAATCGGGACGCGGCGATGCTCCGCGGCTGGTCGCTCTACAAGCTCGGGCGCACCAACGATGCCGCCGCGACATTCGCCGCGCTCTACCGCGAGGCTCCGGACGAGAAGAGCGCGGACGGCCTCGTGACCGCTCTCGCGCGCGAGCGTCGCCAGGGCGCGATCGCGCGGCTCGCCGCCGACCAGGGCGGACCGCTCGCGGCGCGCTGGGCGGCGGAGGCATCGGCTCTCTACCGGAGCCGCAACCTCCTCCTCGCCGCGGAGGCGAGCGCGCCCGGGCGCGATGCGAGCCTCGCCGGCATCGCCGGGCCCGCCGTCAGCGCCGGTGCGACGTTCCGCTCGAGAAGCGGTGCGAGCGGTCTCAGCGCGCTCGACACCTTCGCCTACGGGACGAGCGCGCGTCTCGCGCGCGAGCGCAACCGCATCACGCTCGGGCTCGATGTCATCCGCCTCGATGCGGGGACGCCCGCGGCGACGTCGCTCATCGGCTCGGCGAGCGGGCCGCGTCGCGTCGGCCCGACGACGACGCTCCGCCACGGCATCGAGCCGCATGCCGCCTATCGCTGGGAGGGTTGGCTGTCGCCGTCGATCCGTCTCGGCGCGACGCCGTTCGGCGGCGAGGTCTCGGCGCTGCCGGTCGGCCGCGCCGGGCTCGAGCAGCAGCTCGGCGCCGGCCGTGCCGGCATCGAGATCTTCGCCGAGCCGCGCCGCGATTCGATCCTGTCCTATACCGGCATCCGCGATCCGCATGGCGGTGCGAGCTTCGGGCGGGTCGTCGAGCACGGCGGCCGGCTCCACGCGATGCATCAGCTCGACGAGCGCTGGTCGGTCGCCGGCGAGATCGCCGCGACGTGGCTCGCCGGCCGCAACGTCGCCGACAACGAGCGCCTGCGCGCCGCCGCATCCCTCGGCTACGACCTCGGCGTCGCCGGCTTCGACTATCTCGCGGTCGGGCCGCGCTACGGCTTCGAGACCTACGGGCGCAATCTCGGCCAGTTCACGACCGGCCATGGCGGCTATTTCAGCCCGCGCGCGCTCCACCGCGCGGGCCTCGGCGCCGCGTTCCAGACCGCGGAAGGCCGGACGTGGACGGTCGGCGGCACGCTGTTCGCCGGCTGGCAGCACGCGCGCGAGGACGAGGCGCCCGTCCTGCCGCGCGCCGACGACGGCCGGCGCTATGCCGCGGCGACCAATAACGGGTTCTCGTTCGACGGCGAGATGCGGGCGGTGGTCCGGCTCGATCCGAACTGGCAGCTCGCGACGGGGCTCCGCTTCCTCAACAGTCCCAATTTTGACGAGTTCGGCGTCGGGCTCTTCCTCACCTATCTGCCCGGCGGCCGCGCCGCCACGTTCGCGAGCGACTTCCCCGAGACGCTCTACGAGACCGCGCGCTGAGGGCCGCCGCGCCCGCGCGTTGACGGCACCGGCGGCGGCGTGGTTTCTCCCGATCATGAAGCTCCACGACACGGCCGTCGCCATCTTCGTCGTCATGGTCTGGGCGTTCAACGTCGTGGCGGCCAAGGCGGGCGTCGAGCAGATCCCGGCGATGCTGCTGCTCGCCTGCCGCATGGCGCTGATCGCCGTGCTCGCGGTCTGGTTCGTGCCGATGCCGCGGCGGCGCGAGATTCCCGGCCTCTTCCTCCTCGCGCTCGTCATCGGGCCGCTCCATTTCGGCCTGACGACGATGGCGGTTCTCTATATCGACGCCGGCACCGCGACGATTGGGCTCCAGACCATGGCGCCGTTTGCGGTCCTCCTCGCCTGGATGGTGTTCGGCGATCCGATCGGCTGGCGGCGGATCGCCGGCATGGTGATCGCGTTCGCCGGCATCCTCCTCGTCACCGGACAGCCGCACGTCGCCGACAACGTCCTCGGCATCGTCCTGATCGTCGTCTCGGGGTTCTTCTTCGCCGTCGCCAATGTCCTCATGCGCTGGCTGAGGCCGACCGATGCAACCGCGATGAACGTCTGGATCGCGGTGTTCGCGGCGCCCCAGGCGCTTCTGGTCTCGTTCGCCATCGAGGACCGTCAGTGGGCGGTGCTGGTTGACGCCGACTGGCGCGGCTATGGCGCGATCGCCTATCAGGCGATCATCGCGAGCCTCATCGGCCATACGCTCTGGATCCGGCTCATCGCGCGCTATCGCACCAACCAGACGATGCCGTTCACGCTCCTGATGCCGGCGTTCGGTGTCCTGTTCGGCGCGCTCGTCTTCGGTGAGCGCGTGACGTGGGAAACGCTGGCCGGCGGCGCCGTCACCGCGTTCGGGGTCTGGCTGGTCGTGATGGGTCGGCTCGCGGCATCAGAACCGGTCCGCGCGGTGCGGTGAACGGATGCGCATGAACGTATAGACATCTAATGAAATCGCGTGAAAGATCGTCGGACGCGGCGCGAAACCAGGGATGGTGCCGGTTCTACAATCTCCTGACCGAGGTGGCGCAGGCGGAGCGGCGGGGCGGCACGAGGAGGACCGTCATGTATCTCTACGACGCCTGGTATGTCGCGGCGTGGGACCACGAGCTCGGCGGCGCGCCACTCGCGCGCACGCTTCTCGGTATGCCGCTCGTCCTCTACCGCGCCGGCGACGGGCGGGCAGTGGCGCTCGACGACCGTTGCTGCCATCGCCGGGCGCCCTTGTCCAAGGGCAAGGTGGTCGGCAACGACATCCAATGCGGCTATCACGGGCTCCAGTTTGATCCCGGCGGTGCCTGCGTGCGGGTGCCGAGCCAGTCGACGGTTCCGCCCGGCGCACGGGTGCGCAGCTATCCCGTGATCGAGCGCAACCGCTGGGTCTGGGTGTGGATGGGTGATCCGACGGCGGCGGATGCGAGCCAGATACCGGATCTCTTCTGGCACGATTCGCCGGCCTGGGTCGCGGTGACCGACCGGTTCCATGTCAAGGCCAGCTACCAGAACCTGATCGACATCCAGCTCGATCAGACCCACTCGCGCTATGTCCACCCGACCTCGCTCGGCAATGACGGCGCGGTCGCCACCCCGCCCAAGGTCCGGCGTGACGACCGGACGGTGCGGTGCGAGCGACTGATGCCGAACGCCGACCCGCCGCCGATCTGGGCCAAGATCGGCGACTTCACGGGCAACGTCGACCACTGGATCAAGTGGGTCTACTACCCGCCCGCCGCGATTAGTTTCGATGTCGGGGTCTACAATGTCGGGACCGGCGCGTTCGAGGGCAACCTGACCCACGGGATCAGCGTGCGCAACTCGCATTCCTGCACGCCCGAGACGGCGACCACCACGCATCATTTCTGGGTCGCGGCGCGGAACTTCAAGCTCGACGATCCCGAGGTTCACCGTGCGATCGGCGCCATCCGCAATACGTTCCTCGAGGACGTCGCCATTGTCGAGGCGACCGAGCAGCGCATCGCCGACGACCCGGCGGCGCCGACCATCGACGTCAATGCCGACCATCCGACCATCCAGGCGCGCCGCTTGCTCGCGCGGCTGATCGAAGAGGCCGCCGGTCGCCGCGCCGCCGAATAGCGCCACGCCGGCGGCGGCGCGAGAACCCGGGAGAAGAGGGGAGCACACGATGTCGAGACACCTACCGGTCACCGCCGAGACCGCGAACCCGGCCCAGAGGGCGGTCCACGATGCGATCAAGAACGGCCCGCGCGGCAATATCCGCGGGCCCTTCCCGGTTCTCCTGCACAGCCCCGGCATGGCCGACCAGGTGCAGAAGCTCGGCGCCTATATTCGGTTCGAATCGAAGATGCCGGACAAGCTCCGCGAGCTCGCCGTCCTCGTAACGTCGCGGTTCTGGCATGCGGAGTTCGAGTGGTTCGCGCACGCGCCGCTCGCCGAGAAGTTCGGCATCGCGAAGGACGCGATCGAGACGATCCGAACCGGCGGCCGGCCGCGATTTACCGACCGCGTCGAGCAGACCGTCTACGACTTCATGCGCGATCTCCACGAGAAGCACAACGTGAGCGATGCGACCTGGCGCGCGGCGCAGGAGCTCCTGGGCCAGGAGGTCGTCACCGACATGCTCGGCATGGCCGGCTACTACACCCTCCTCGCGATGGTGCTCAACGCCTATGAGGTGCCGCTCCCGGACGGATCGAAGCCGTTCCCGGACTGACCGGCGCCGATCGCGTATCATCACACCGTCACCAGGAAGAAGGCCGCCGTCATGCAAGTGTTCATGTTCCACCTGATGCCCTATGCGACGCTCGACATGGCGGTGCGCGACCGGTACCCGTCGGCCTGGGTGACATTCCCCAACTCAGCGTTCGATCCCCGCGAGGGACACCGGCTCTATAACCGCTATCTCGACGAGCTCGAGCTCGCGGCCGAGCTCGGCTTCGACGGGATCAGCGTCAACGAGCACCATCAGAACGCCTACGGCCTCATGCCGTCGCCCGTCGTCATGGCGGCGGCGCTGTCGCGGCGGACGCAAGGCTGCCGGATCGCCATTCTCGGCAGCGCCTTCGCGCTCCGCGAGCATCCTCTGACGCTCGCCGAGGAGCACGCGATGATCGACTGCATCACGGGCGGCCGGCTCATCACCGGCTTCGTGCGCGGCATCGGCGCCGAGTACTACTCGATGGGCATGAACCCGACCACTTCGCATGAGCGGCACGAGGAGGCGCATGATCTCATCGTCCGCGCCTGGACGGAGCCCGGGCCGTTCGCGTTCGAGGGCAAGCACTACCACTTCGAGTATGTGAATATCTGGCCGCGTCCCTATCAGCGGCCGCACCCGCAGATCTGGTGCCCGTCGCTCGGCTCGACCGAGACCATCGTGTGGGCGGCCCATCCCAAGCGGCGCCACGTCTATCTGCAGAATTACAGCCCGATGGAATCGGTCGCGCGCTTCCTCGACATGTATCGCGAGGTCGCCGAGACGACCTACGGCTATGCCGCCGCCTCGGAGCAGATCGGCTGGACGGCGCCGGTCTATGTCGGCGAGACCGATGCCAAGGCGATCGATGAGGCGCGCCCGCACATCGAATCGCTGTTCAACAAGTTCCTCCATCTGCCGTTCGAGATCCTGTTTCCGCCCGGCTATCTGTCGGCCGCGTCCTACAAGCGCGTGGCCGCCCACAAGCAGACGCTGGCCGGCGGCCAGAAGATCGAGCGGATGATGGAGCAGGGGATCATCATCGTCGGCTCGCCCGAGACCGTCCGGCGCAAGATCACCGAGGCGCACAAGCGGATCGGGTTCCAGACCTTCATGACGCTCCTGCAGTTCGGCACCATGCCCGAGGACGTGACCGAGAAGAACATCCGCCGCTTCGCGACCGAGGTGATGCCGGCGATCAACGGCCTGACCGACAGGCAGTATCGCGGCTTCGAGCGTAAGGAGAAGGTGCCCGCCTGATGCGCCGCGGGCCGCGGGCGCGACAAAGCGTGCCGCTACCGTGCGACCGGCGATGACCGGCGATGAACTTTGATGAACATCGTCGAGCGGCCCTCGCCCAACCACGAACCGCGACCCGCAGGCGTGATCGTCGACATGCTGGTCCTCCACTACACCGGCATGCCGACGGCGGCGGCGGCGCTCGAACGTCTCGGCGATCCGGCGGCCAAGGTGAGCGCGCATTATCTCGTCGACGAGGACGGCACGATCGTCCGTCTGGTCGATGAGGACCGGAGAGCCTGGCACGCCGGCGTGAGCTGGTGGCGCGGCGTGCGCAACATCAACGATCGCTCGATCGGCGTCGAGATCGTCAATCCCGGCCACGAGTTCGGCTATCGCGCGTTTCCCGAGCCGCAGATGGCGGCGGTCGAGACGTTGTGCCAGGCGATCCTCGCCCGGCATGCGATCCCCGACCGCAACGTCGTCGGTCACTCCGACATCGCGCCCGAGCGCAAGGAGGACCCGGGCGAGCTGTTCGACTGGGAGCGCCTCGCCGTGGTCGGTATCGGCGTGTGGCCGGACGCGGCCCGCATCGACCGTGCCGTGTTCGCGACGCTCGGCCCGGGCGAGGGCTATCCGATGATCCGCGCCGTGCAGGAGCGCCTCGCCGCGATCGGCTATCGCGTGCCGCAGGACGGCCGGCCCGGCGCCGAGACCTATGCGGTCATCCGCGCCTTCCAGCGCCACTTCCGACCGCACCGTGTCGACGGCCAGCTCGACCCCGAGACCATCACGCGGGTCTTCGCGCTCGCCGCGCGTCTCGGCTGACGGCGCCCGGCTTGACGACAGCGGCGGCGCGGCGCATCTAGCGCAGGTCAGACGGTCGGATGGCCGCCTTCCGCGCGAGCGGGGGGAGGAAAGTCCGGGCTCCACGGGAACACGGTGCCGGGTAACACCCGGCGGGGGCGACCCCAGGGAAAGTGCAACAGAGAGCAGTCCGCCGGCGGCGGCTCCATCGAGCCGGCATGCCGCCGGTCAGGGTGAAACGGGGCGGCAAGAGCGCACCGCGACCGCGGCAACGCGGCCGGCACGGCAAACCCCACCGGGAGCAAGACCAAATAGGGGTGGCACGCGGCCTCGGCCGCACGCGCGTTCCTGCGCTGCCGCCCGGGTAGGTTGCGCGAGGCGCCGGGCGACCGGCGTCCCAGATGAATGGCCATCCCCCGCGTCGCGGGGACAGAACCCGGCTTATAGACCGTCTGACATTCATCACTACATATAGTGGGTCCGAATCAGGACTTGCCGATTACTTGGTGATTCGTCCTGATTCGCCGCGCCCCGAGGGGCGCGACCGGGGCGCCGCCAAGCCCTTCATCGCGCACGGTAAAATCCGCGCTTGACTAGAACAAACAAAGAACAACTCGAGTCCGCTACCAAGAAATCGCGTCGTTCCGCTCCGGATGGTAGGCACCTTTATCTGGATCAGCGCCGGCCTCGGCCCAATAATCCACAGAAATCCGGGGCAGAAATTCTTGGATTCTCCTTGACCCCCCATTTTTGCCCATGGTAACCCATAAAAACCCAATGAGACGAGGGTCGATACCGCCGCCGGGAGCAGGCCGGGCCGTCACAGGCGGCGCCGGTCTAGGCGGGGCAGGTCGGGGGGCCGTTTGTCGCAGTTCCTATCGACATACCGCTATGCGATGGACAAGAAGGGCCGGGTCTCGGTGCCCGCGGCCTTTCGCGCAACGCTCGCAACCAATGGCGGCACGGGCGGACTGATCGTCTACCCCGATCTCGTCAAGCCGGCGATCCGCGCCTTCGGCCGCGACACGCTCGACGAGATGAGCCGGCAACGCCACGCCCGCACGCTCGAAAGCGGCAGCTTCGAGGACATCCTGGTCGGCAGTGCCGAGCCCGACCTCGTGACCACGATCCTCGGGCTCGCGCACGAGCTCGGCTTCGATGGCGAGGGCCGGATCCATTTGCCGGCGCCGCTCGTCGCCCATGCGGGGATCGCGGAGCACGTCTCCTTCGTCGGCCGCGGTCCGCATTTCGAGATCTGGGAGACCGCGGCGCTCGATGCGGCGACCGAGGCGACGCTCGCTCGCGCGCGTCGACGGCTCGCGGCGGAACGGGGGAGCTGATGGGCGTCAAGCCTCGCGATCCCGTTCGCCATCGACCGGTGCTGCTCGCCGAGGTCCTGGACGCGCTCGCGCCGCACGACGGCGCGATCTATGTCGATGGCACGTTCGGCGCCGGCGGCTACACGACGGCGATGCTCGAGGCGGCGCGCTGCACCGTCTACGGCATCGATCGCGATCCGACAGCGGTCGCCGCCGCCGTCCCGCTCGCCGCGCGCTTCCCCGCCCGGCTCCACCTCGTCGAAGGCCGCTTCGGCGACATGGCCGATCAATTGCGCGCCCGCGGCGTCGATGCTGTCGACGGCGTCGCGCTCGATCTCGGCGTGTCGTCGATGCAGCTCGACGACGCCGAGCGCGGCTTCTCGTTCCAGTCCGATGGTCCGCTCGATATGCGCATGGGATGCGCGGGCGACAGCGCCGCCGATGTCGTCAACACGCTCTCCGAGCGGGCACTCGCCGATCTCATCTTCGAATACGGCGAGGAGCGGGCGGCGCGCCGCATCGCGCGCGCGATCGTCGCCGCCCGGGCCGCGGCGCCGATCACGCGGACGGCGGCGCTCGCCGCGATCGTGCGCGGCGTCCTGCCGCCGAAGCCGGGCGAAGGGCCGGCGATCGACCCGGCGACCCGGACCTTCCAGGCGATCCGGATCCATGTGAACGACGAGCTCGGCGAGATCGACCGCGGTCTCGCCGCCGCCGAGGCGATGTTGCGCCCGGGCGGCCGTCTCGCCGTCGTCGCATTTCATTCGCTCGAAGATCGCCGCGTGAAGCGTTTCCTCACCGAGCGGGCGCTGCCGCGCCGGCGGCCGTCGCGCCATCGGCCGGACACGACCGCGGACGAGGCGCCGCCGACGTTCCGCCTTCTCGCGCGCCGCGCGGTTCGGCCGAGCGCGGCGGAGATCGCGGCCAATCCGCGTGCGCGCTCGGCGCGACTGCGCGCCGCGGAACGCACCGCGGCCATGGTAAGGAGGGCCTGACCCTGCGCACCGCGCTCGTCGGCTGGCTGATCCTGACCGCGCTCGTGATGACGGGGCTCTACGTCGTCAAGTACGAGGTGAAGCGCCTTGACGAGGAGCTCGCGCGGCTCAACCGGCAGATCCTCGACGATCAGTCCGCGATCCACGTGCTCAACGCCGAATGGGCCTATCTCAACCAGCTCGATCGGCTGGAGGCGCTGGGTCGGCGCCTCCTCGCGCTCGAGCCGGTCAAGCCGGACCGCATCGTGAGCTTCGGCGATCTGCCGCCGCCCCGCCCGGCCACGGCCGAGGACGAAGCGCGCCGGCTCGCCACCGTCGGCCGGGTGCCGTGATGGGACGCGTCGGCTTCGCCGCCAATGCCGCGCGTCTCGACGGCGACCGCAAGCAGGTGATCGAGACCGGCCGCACCCGTCTCATGATCGCAGGCGCCGTGTTCGCGGCCGCCTTCCTCGCCGTCGCGCTCCGTCTCGTCGATGTCGCTCTGTTCAGCGACAGCTACGAGCCGCGGACCGCCCGGATCTCGGCCGACGAACGCATGCGCACCGGTCGCGCCGACATCGTCGACCGGAACGGCGTCCTCCTCGCGACCTCGCTCGAGACCGCCTCGCTCTACGCCAACCCGCGTATGGTCATCAATCCCGAGCAGGCCGCGCATCGCCTCGCCCAGACGCTTCCCGACGTCGACGCCGCGACGACCCTCGCCAAGCTCACCTCCGAGCGCAGCTTCGTCTGGATCAAGCGGCATCTGACGCCGCAACAGGTGCACGAGGTGATCAAGCTCGGCATTCCGGGGCTCGAGTTCAACCGCGAGGAGCGGCGGATCTATCCGCTCGGCTCGCTCGCCGCGCATGTCCTCGGCTACACCGACATCGACAACAAGGGGCTCGCCGGCATCGAGCTTCAGCACGACGAGGCGATGCGGACACGGGCCGAGCCGTCGCGGCTCTCGATCGACGTCCGCGTTCAGCACGTGCTCGAGAACGAGCTCGCCGACGCGATCGCCCGCCACCGCGCGATCGGCGGCGCCGGCATCGTGCTCGACGCCGACACCGGCGAGATCGTCGGCATGGCATCCCTGCCCGATTTCGATCCCAACCGACCGAACACGATCGTCGAGGACGTGCGGTTCAACCGGGCGACGCTCGGCGTCTACGAGATGGGGTCCACGTTCAAGATCTTCACGACCGCGATGGCGCTCGATTCGGGGCGTGTCGATCTCAATGGCGGCTACGACGCGACCGAGCCGATCCGCATCTCGCGCTTCGTCATCCGCGACTTCCACGCCAAGCGGCGCTGGTTGTCGGTGCCCGAGATCTTCATGTATTCGTCCAACATCGCCTCCGCGAAGATGGCAGTCGACGTCGGCATCGCCAATCAGCGCGCGTTCCTCGCGAGGGTCGGCATGCTCGAGGCATCGCCGGTCGAGCTGCCCGAGGTCGGCGCCCCGCTGGTGCCGCAGCGCTGGCGCGAGATCAACGCGATGACGATCGCCTTCGGCCACGGCCTCGCCATCTCGCCGCTGCAGCTCGTCTCCGGCACGGCGGCGATCGTCAACGGCGGCATGCTGCACGCGCCGACGATCCTCAAGCGCGACGGCCCGGCGCACGGCGTTCGCGTGGTGAGCGAGCGCACCTCGGAGCGGATGCGCCGGCTAATGCGCCTCGTGGTCGAGAAGGGCACCGGCAAGGCGGCGAACGCCGAGGGCTATCTCGTCGGCGGCAAGACCGGCACGGCCGAGAAGACCCTCGGTCGCCGCTACAGCAAGAAGGCGCTGATGTCGTCCTTCATCGGCGCCTTCCCGATGAACAAGCCCCGCTACGTCGTCTACGTGATGCTCGACGAGCCGCAGGGCACCAAGGAGACGCACGGCTACGCGACCGGCGGCTGGGTCGCGGCGCCTGTGGTGCGCAAGATCGTCACCCGCATCGCGCCGATGCTCGGCGTCGCACCGGTCGACGAGCAGGCGCGCGAGGTGCAGGAACGGCTGATGGTCAACCTAAACACCGTGCAGGCGGGGGTGCGGCGCGTTGCGGCTCACTGATCTCCTCGCCGGCGCGTCCGGACCGCTTCCGGCGATGCCGCAGGGCATCGAGATCCTCGGACTGACCGCGGATTCGCGCGCGGTCGGGCCGGGGTTCCTGTTCGCGGCGCTGCCGGGGGCCAAGGCCGACGGCCGGCAGTTCATCGACGATGCCGTCGCGCGCGGCGCGGTCGCCATTCTTGCGCCCGAATCGGCGCGCCAGGATGGCCTCGTGACCCCGGTCCCCGTGATCTACGACGTCGATCCGCGCCGACGACTGGCGCTGATGGCCGCGCACTTCTACCGCGCGCAGCCGCGCCACGTCGCCGCCGTCACCGGCACCAACGGCAAGACCTCGGTCGCCTGGTTCACGCGCCAGATCTGGGAGGCGTTCGGCCATCGCGCGGCGAGCATGGGAACGCTCGGGCTCCGTGCCGAGGGCTTCGAGGCCGGTCCTTCGCTCACCACGCCCGACCCGGTGGCGCTCCATCGCGATCTCGCGCGGCTCGCGGCGAGCGGAATCGATCGCCTGGCGATCGAGGCCTCGAGCCACGGCCTCGTCCAATGCCGGCTCGACGGGGTGGTGATCGCGGCCGCGGCGTTCACCAATTTGACGCGCGACCATCTCGACTATCACGGCACGATGGAGGCCTACCGCGCGGCGAAGCTCCGCCTGTTCGACACGCTCCTGCCGCGCGGCGCTGCGGCGGTCCTCAATGCCGACAGCCCGGAATACGGGCTCTTCGCCGAGACGGCGCGCAATCGCGGCTCACCGGTGATCGCCTATGGCGCGGCGGGCATCGAGCTCCGCATCGATGCGTCCCGGCCGACTGCGACCGGCCAGGAGATCGCCGCGACCGTGTTCGGCCGCCGCCATCACGTATCGCTGCCGCTTCCGGGCGCGTTCCAGGCCGCGAACGCGTTCTGCGCCCTCGGTCTCGCGGTCGCGACGGGCGAGGACCCGGACGCCGCGGTCGCGCGGCTCGCCGAGCTCGCACCGGTGCCGGGCCGGTTGCAGCTCGCCGCGCGCAAGGCGAATGGCGCCGCGATCTATGTCGACTACGCGCATACGCCCGATGCGCTCGAGACCGTCATCGCCGCGCTCCGCCCGCACGCCGCCGGCCGGCTCGTCGTGGTGTTCGGCTGCGGCGGCGACCGTGATCCCGGCAAGCGGCCGATGATGGGCGCGATCGCCGCCCGGCTCGCCGACCGCGCGATCGTCACCAACGACAACCCGCGGAGCGAGGACCCGGCATCGATCCGTCGCGCGATCCTCGCCGCGGCGCCCGGCGCGGCGGAGATCGGCGACCGGGGCAGGGCGATCCGGACCGCGGCCGACGCTCTCGGCCCGGGCGATATCCTCCTGATCGCCGGCAAGGGACACGAGACCGGACAGATCGTCGGCACCGAGGTGCGCCCGTTCGACGACGTGATCGCCGCCCGCGAGGCGGTCGGCGGCGGAGGGGCATCATGACCGCGCTGTGGACCTCGACCGAGGCGATGCGCGCGACCGGCAGCGCGACGGCGGTATCGTGGACGGCGGGCGGTGTATCGATCGATACGCGGACGATCGCGGCGGGCGAGCTCTTCATCGCGCTCAAGGGGCCCAACCACGACGGGCACGACCACGTCGCTGCGGCCGCCCGGAGCGGTGCCGCGGCGGCGATGGTGCACCGGCGGCCCGCCGACATACCCGACCGGTTCCCGCTTCTCGAAGTCGGCGACACGCTCGACGGTCTCGCGCGGCTCGGCGCCGCCGCGCGCGCCCGCAGCGGCGCCCGCATCGTCGCGGTGACCGGAAGCGCCGGCAAGACCAGCACCAAGGAGGCGCTCCGCTTCGTTCTCGCCCGGCAGGGTGCGACCGCGGCGAGCGCGGCGAGCCACAACAACCACTGGGGTGTGCCGCTGTCGCTCGCCCGCATGGCGCCGTCCTGCCGCTACGGCGTGTTCGAGATCGGGATGAACCATCGGGGCGAGATCGCGCCACTCTCGCGTCTCGTCCGGCCACATGTGGCGATCATCACCACGATCGCCGAGGCCCATATCGAGTTCTTCGGCACGCTCGAGGCCATCGCCGAGGAGAAGGCCGACATCGCGGCAGGATTGGAGCCGGGCGGCGTCGCGGTGATCAATCGCGACGTCGCCGAGTTCGGCCTGATGGCGACCATCGCGCGGCGGCACGGCGCGTCGCGGATCATCGGCTTCGGCACCGACGCCGCGGCCGAGGCGCGCGCGCTCGCGCATCGCGCCGAGGCAGACGGCGCCGCCATCGCGGCCTCGATCGGCAAGCAGCGCATCGACTACCGGCTGCCCTATCCGGGCACCCACTGGATGATGAACAGCCTCGCCGTTCTCGCGGCGGTGCAGAGTTTGGGGGGTGACGTCGGCGCGGCCGCTCGAGCGCTCGGCGAGATGCCGGACCTCGACGGCCGCGGCCGGCGCCATCGCATCGCGGTGACGGGCGGTGTCGCGGTCGCGATCGACGAAAGCTACAACGCCAATCCGGCCTCGATGCGGGCGGCGTTCGAGACGCTCGCGCACGCCGTGCCGGGACCCGGCGGGCGACGCGTCGCGATCCTCGGCGACATGCTCGAGCTCGGCGACAAGTCGGCCGCGCTCCACGCCGCGCTCGCCGAGGCGCTGGTCGCGTTCGGCATCGATCGCGTGCACTCGGCGGGCCCGATGATGCGGCGGCTCCACGATGCGCTGCCGGTGGCGATGCGCGGCCACCACGCTTCGTCAGCGGCCGAGCTCGCAGCGGCGATCCATGGCGAACTCGGTGCCGGCGACATCATCGTGATCAAGGGTTCCTACGGAAGCCGCATGCGCGTCGTTCTCGACGCGCTCGTCTCGATCAAGGAGCCGGCCCGCGTCGCCGGCGTGAAGGGGTAGGCGGGTCGTGCTCTACAATCTCCTGTCACCGCTCGCGACGGAGTTCGGGCCACTCAACCTCTTCCGCTACATCACGTTCCGGACCGGGGGTGCGGTGTTCACCGCGCTCCTGATCAGCTTCGTCCTCGGCCCGCCCTTGATCCGTTGGCTCAAGTCGCGACAGAACGGCGGCCAGCCCATCCGCGAGGACGGCCCGCAGAGCCACCTTCTCACCAAGAAGGGTACGCCCACGATGGGGGGCGTCCTGATCCTGATCGCGCTGACGCTGTCGATCCTCCTCTGGGCCGATCTCTCCAACGGCTTCGTGTGGGCGGCGCTCTTCGTCACCGTGGGCTTCGGCGCGGTCGGCTTCGTCGACGACTACCGGAAGCTCACCAAGCGGTCGAGCAAGGGGCTGTCCGGCAAGATGAAGCTCCTCGCGCAGGGCACCATCGGCACGATCGCGACGCTCTGGATCATCCACCTCACGCCCGAGCCGCTCGCGACCGGCGTCGCGATCCCGTTCGTCAAACAGTTTCTGGTGCCGCTCGGCTGGTTCTTCGTCGCCTGGGCGCTGTTCGTTCTCGTCGGCACCTCGAACGCGGTCAATCTCACCGACGGCCTCGACGGGCTCGCGATCGGGCCGGTCCTGATCACGACCGGCTGCTTCGCGCTCATCGCCTATCTCGCCGGCAATGCCGTGTTCGCCAACTATCTCCAGATCCACTTTGTGCGCGGATCGGGCGAGCTCGCGGTGTTCTGCGGCGCCCTTCTCGGCGCCGGGCTCGGTTTTCTCTGGTTCAACGCGCCGCCCGCCATGGTCTTCATGGGCGATACCGGCTCGCTCTCGCTCGGCGGCGCGCTCGGCGTGATCAGCGTCATCACCAAGCACGAGCTCGTCCTCGCGATCATCGGCGGCATCTTCGTGCTCGAGACGATCTCGGTGATCGTCCAGGTCGCCTCGTTCAAGCTCACCGGACGACGCGTGTTCCGCATGGCGCCGCTGCACCACCATTTCGAGCAGAAGGGCTGGAAGGAATCGACGATCGTCATCCGCTTCTGGATCATCGCGATGGTGCTGGCGCTCGCCGGGCTGTCGACGCTGAAGCTCAGATAGGCCGGCGATGATCCGCATCTCATCCCGTGCCGGAAAGCGGATCGCCGTCGTCGGTCTCGGCTCGTCCGGGCTCGCCGCCGCCGCCGCGCTCCGCGCGAGCGGCGCGAGCGTTCTCGCCTGGGACGACAGCGAGGCAGCGCGGCGGAAGGCCACCGATGCCGGCATGGCGCTCACCGATGTCCACGCCGCCGACTGGTCGTCGATCGATGCGCTGGTCCTGAGCCCCGGCATTCCGCTCACCCATCCCGCGCCGCATCGCACCGTCGGCCTCGCGGCGGCGGCCGGGCGGCCGGTGATCGGCGACATCGAGCTCCTGATCGAAGCGATGCCGCAGGCGCGCACGATCGGGATCACGGGTACGAATGGCAAGTCGACGACGACGGCGCTGATCGGTCACATCCTCGCCGTCGCCGGCCGGCCGACCGAGGTCGGCGGCAATCTCGGCCGGCCCGCGCTCACGCTGGCGCCGCTCGGCGCGGACGGCTGGTACGTGCTCGAGCTGTCCTCGTTCCAGCTCGATCTGATGAATGACGCACGCCTCGACGTCGCGGTCTGGCTCAACATCACCCCGGATCACCTCGACCGGCACGGCTCAATGGAAGGCTATGTCGCGGCCAAGCGGCGCATCTTCCGCGACCGCGGCGGAGGCCGGAAGCAGACCGCGGTGATCGGCGTCGATGACGGGCCGAGCGCGGCGGCGGCGGCGGCACTCACCAAGGCGGGCCACTGGCGGGTCGTTCCCGTGTCGGTCCGCGGCGCGGTGCCGGGCGGGGTCTTCGTCGACGCCGGCCGCATCTATGACGCGACCCGCGGCGAGGCCGAGCTCGTCGCCGATATCGGCCGCGTGGCCACGCTTCCCGGCAGCCACAACTGGCAGAACGCCGCGCTCGCCTATGCCGCCGCACGCGCCGCCGGGCTCGACGTTGCGACCATCGCGGCCGGCCTCGCGAGCTATCCCGGGCTCGCCCATCGCCAGGAGCTGGTCGCGACGATCAACGGCATCCGCTACGTCAACGACAGCAAGGCGACCAACCCCGACGCCGCCGCGCGCGCCACGGCCTGCTACGATCCGATCTACTGGATCGCGGGCGGCAAGGCGAAGACGGACGAGCTCGACCTCGTCGCACCCTATTTCGCGCGCATCCGCCACGCCTTCCTGATCGGGGCCGCGGCGGCGGTCTTCGCGCGGATCCTCGACGGGAAGGTGGCGTACACGCACTCGGGCGATCTCGCGCGCGCGCTCGCGGATGCGCATCGGCTCGCCCAGGCCGAGCGGCTCGCGGGCGCGGTCGTCCTCCTGTCGCCGGCCTGCGCCTCGTTCGACCAGTGGCGGAACTTCGAGGAGCGCGGTGATGCCTTCCGCGCCGCCGTCCAGCGCCTCGCCGCGGAGGCCGCGGCGTGAGCGCGTTCACGCGAAGCGACACCTCCGTCGTCGGCCGCTGGTGGTGGACCGTGGACCGCTGGTCGCTCGCCGCGATCGCCTGTCTCGTCGGCTTCGGCACGCTCCTCGCGCTCGCCGCGAGCCCGGCCGTCGCCCAGCGTCTCGGCCTCGATCCGTTCTATTTCGCGCGCCGTCAGTTCGCCGTCATCCCGGTCGCGGCGGTGATCGTGTTCGCGGTCTCGCTGATGTCGCCGCGGACGGTCCGGCGGCTCGCCGTCGTCGGCCTCGTCGTCTCGGTCGCCCTTCTCGTCCTCACGCTGATCGTCGGGATGGAGATCAAGGGCGCGCGGCGCTGGATCGATCTCGGCGGTTTCTCGTTGCAGCCATCCGAGTTCGTCAAGCCGACCTTCGCGGTCGTCTGCGCCTGGCTTCTCGCCTCGGGCCGCACGCAAGAGGGATTCCCGGGCAGCCTGATCGCGCTCGGTCTTTATCTCGTCGTGGTCGCACTCCTGATCAAGCAGCCCGACGTCGGCATGACGGTCGTCGTCACGGTCGTGTGGTTCGCCCAATGGTTCCTCGCCGGGCTTCACATGTTCTGGGTCGCGCTTCTGCTCGGCGGCGGCATCGTCGGGATGGTCGCCGCCTATTTGTTCCTGCCGCATGTCACGAGCCGCGTCGACCGCTTCCTCGACCCGAGCCAGGGTGACACCTATCAGGTGACGACCTCGCTCGAGGCGTTCATGAACGGCGGCCTGTTCGGACGCGGACCGGGCGAGGGGCGCGTGAAGTCGCTTCTGCCCGACGCCCATGCGGACTTCGTGTTCGCGGTCGCGGGCGAGGAGCTCGGCATGCTCGCCTGCCTTCTGATCCTCGCGCTCTTCGCCTTCATCGTGCTGCGCGGTCTCGCGCGCGTGTGGCACGACAACAACCTGTTCGTGATGCTGGCGACCGCCGGGCTCCTGGTGCAGTTCGGTCTTCAGGTGCTGATCAACACCGGCTCGTCGCTGAGCCTGATCCCGGCCAAGGGCATGACCCTGCCCTTCATCAGCTATGGCGGCTCGTCGCTGCTCGCGATCGCGCTCGCGATGGGCATGGTGCTGGCGCTGACCCGTCGCCGCTACGGCCAGGAGCTCGCGTGATGGCGGCGACGACCGCGCCCGGTCGCATCGTGCTCGCTGCCGGCGGCACCGGCGGTCATGTCTTCGCCGCGCAAGCGCTCGCCGAGGCCCTCCTCGGCCGCGGCCATGCGCTCGCCCTCGTCACCGATCGGCGCGGCGACCATTACGGCGGATCGCTCGCCCGGCTCGAGACGCACAGGATCGCCGCGGCGCGGATCGACGGCGGCATCGCCGCCAAGCTCCGCGGCATCGCCGAGCTCGGCTACGGCTACATCCAGTCGCGCCGGCTCCTCGCCCGGCTGGCGCCGGCGGCCGTGGTCGGTTTCGGCGGCTATCCGTCCGTGCCGGTAATGCTCGCCGCGACGCAGGCACGGCGGCCGACATTGCTGCACGAGCAGAACGCCGTCCTCGGGCGCGCCAATCGGCTTCTGGCGCCGCGGGTGACGCGGATCGCGACCTCGTTCGCGACCGTGCTCGGCGTGCGCCCCGGCGACTACGGGCGGCTCACGATGACGGGCAATCCCGTCCGCGGCGCGATCGGGGCGCTCAGCCGGCTTCCCTATCCAACGCCCGAGGCCTCGGCCGGGGTGATTCGGATCCTCGTCCTCGGCGGCAGTCAGGGGGCCCGGGCGCTGAGCGAGGTCGTGCCGGTGGCGATCGCGCGCCTCGCCGCGGCCGTGCGCGGGCGCATCGCGGTCGCGCAACAGTGCCGCCCCGAGGACATCGAGCGTGCGCGGACGATCTACCGGCAGTGCAAGGCCGCGTTCGAGGTCGCGACCTTCTTCGACGATGTGCCGCGCCGGCTCGCCGAGAGCCACCTGATGATCGGTCGTGCCGGCGCGTCGACCTGCGCGGAGCTGACGGCGTCGGGTCGGCCGGCGATACTCGTCCCTTATCCGCATGCGACCGACGACCACCAGAGCGCCAACGCCCGCGCGCTCGAGGCCGCCGGTGCGGCCTGGGTGATGGCGCAATCAACGTTCACCGCCGAGGCCCTCGCCGAGCGGCTCGCCGCGTTCGTCGCGGCCCCCGCAATCCTCGCGGCGGCGGCGGAACAGGCGCGAGCCATCGGGATCCCCGAGGCCGCGGATCGACTCGCCGATGCGGTGGAAGAGGTCGCCGGGATCAACGGACATCGGGGCGGAGCGCCCGTTCGCGAGGAAGCCGCATGAGGACCCTTCCCCTCAGCATCGGAACGATCCACTTCGTCGGCATCGGCGGCATTGGCATGAGCGGGATCGCCGAGGTTCTGCACAACCTCGGCTACTCGGTCCAGGGCACCGATCTCGTCGACAGCGCGAACGTGAAGCGGCTGCGCTCCCTCGGCATCCGGGCTTTAGTCGGCCATGCGGCCGAGCACCTCGGCGAGGCGGCGGTCGTCGTCGTCTCCTCGGCCGTCAAGCGCGACAATCCCGAACTCGTCGCTGCGCGGGCGCGGTTCGTGCCGGTGGTCCGCCGCGCCGAGATGCTCGCCGAATTGATGCGCCTCAAATGGGCGATCGCGATCGGCGGCACCCACGGCAAGACGACGACCACCTCGATCATCGCGACCGTGCTCGAGGCGGCCCAGTACGATCCGACCGTGATCAACGGCGGCATCATCAACGCCTACGGCACCAACACGCGCCTCGGCGCGGGCGACTGGATTGTGGTCGAGGCGGACGAATCGGACGGTTCCTTCGTCAAGCTCCCGGCGACGATCGCCGTCGTCACCAATATCGATCCCGAGCATCTCGACTTCTACGGCACGTTCGACGCCGTGCGCGACGCCTTCGCCTCGTTCGTCGAGAACATCCCGTTCTACGGCTTCGCCGCCCTCTGCATCGACCACCCGGAGGTACAGGCACTGATCCCGCGCGTCTCCGATCGCCGGATCATCACCTATGGCACCTCGCCCCAGGCCGATGTGCGCGCGACCAATATCAGCCTCGGCCGCGGCAAGTCGCTGTTCGATGCCGTCGTCACCGATCGCGTGAGCCGGGAATCGCGCATCGTCGCCGGCATCGAGCTGCCCATGGTCGGTGCCCACAACGTCCTCAACGCACTCGCCGCGGTCGCGATCGCCAACGAGATGGCGATCGACGACGCGGTCGTGAAGCGCGCCCTCGCCGGGTTCGGCGGCGTCAAGCGGCGCTTCACCCGGACCGGCGAGGTCGACGGCATCACGGTGATCGACGACTACGGCCATCATCCGGTTGAGATCGCGGCCGTCCTCGCCGCCGCGCGCGCGGCTGCCAGCCGCAACGTGATCGCGGTCGTCCAGCCGCACCGCTACACGCGCCTCAGCGCCTTGTTCGAGGAGTTCTGCACCTGCTTCAACGACGCCGATGCGGTGATCGTCGCCGACGTCTACCCGGCGGGCGAGGAACCGATCGCGGGCGCCGACCGAGATTCCCTGGTCGAGGGCTTGCGCGCGCGCGGCCACCGCATGGTCGTGCCGCTGCCCGGACCCGACGCGCTGGCCGAGATCGTGGCCGGCATGGCGGTGTCGGGCGATTTCGTCGTCTGCCTCGGCGCGGGCAACATCACGACGTGGGCGGCTTCGCTCCCGGGCGATCTCGAGCGCCGGCGTGGCGCCGGCGGGAATGCCGGGTCAAGGGCCGAGCGATGATGGCCGCGGCACGCCGCTCCTCGATCCGCGATCGCCTGCCGCCGGTGCGCGGCCGGTTGATCGAGAACGCGCCGATGCAGGGCCTGACGTGGTTCCGCGTCGGCGGTCCGGCGGACCTCCTGTTCTACCCGGCCGACGTCGAGGACCTCGCCGCGTTCCTCGCCGCGCGCCCGGCCGATGTGCCGGTCACCGTCATCGGTTTCGGCTCCAATCTCCTGGTCCGCGACGGCGGCATTCGCGGGGTCGTCGTCCGCCTCGGGCGCGAGTTCGCGGGCATCGTGGTGCGCGGCGCCGAGATCGACGTCGGCGCCGGCGCGATGAACGCGACGGTCGCCGCGACCTCGCGCGATGCCGACGTCGCGGGGCTCGAGTTCCTGGTCGGCATTCCGGGCACGATCGGCGGCAGTCTCCGCATGAACGCCGGCGCCTATGGCCGCGAGATGAAGGACGTCACGGTTTGGGCGAGTGTGGTCGACGGGCGCGGCAGCGTGCACCGTCTCGACGCCGCGGCGCTCGGCTTCGCCTATCGCCGTTCTTCGGTACCCGACACCGGCGTCTTCGTCGGCGCGCGGCTCGCCGGCGAGCCGGGAGATCGCGAGGCGATCGCGCATCGCATGTCAACGATCGCCGCGACGCGGCGCGAGAGCCAACCGATCCAGTCGCGCACCGGCGGCAGTACGTTCAAGAACCCGCAAGGCGCCAAGGCGTGGGAGCTCATCGACGCCGCCGGGTGTCGCGGCCTCGCGCGCGGCGGGGCGAAGGTCTCGGAGCTCCACTGCAACTTCCTGGTCAACATGGGAAGTGCTACGGCGGCCGATCTCGAGGCGCTCGGCGAGGAGGTGCGCCGGCGCGTGCGCGACCATGCCGGCGTCGAGCTCGAGTGGGAGATCCGCCGCATCGGCGATCCGGCCGAACTGCCGGAGGGCGCGACATGAGCCGCCGCGTCGTCGTGCTCCGGGGCGGATGGTCGAGCGAGCGCGAGGTTTCGCTGGTGAGCGGCCGCGCCGTCGCCGATGCGCTCGCCGCGTGCGGCTACACGGTCGCCACCCTCGACGTCGGTCGCGATGTGGCGACGCTTCTGCGCACCCTCGAGCCGCGCCCGGACGTGATCTTCAATGCGCTGCACGGGCGCTATGGCGAGGACGGCTGCATCCAGGGAATCCTCGAGATCGTCGGCATCCCCTACACCCATTCGGGCGTCCTCGCCTCCGCGCTCGCGATGAACAAGCCGATGGCGAAGCGGCTGTTCGTCGACGCGGGCCTGCCCTGCGTCGAGCACCGCATCGTGCGGCGCTCCGAGGTGATCGCCGGCGACCCGATGCCGCGACCCTATGTGATCAAGCCGTTGAACGAGGGCTCGAGCGTCGGTGTCTACATCGTGCGCGCGGGCGACAACCTGTCGCCGCTCCGCGATCAGCCGTGGACGTTCGGCGAGCACGTCATGGTCGAGCGCTACGTGCCGGGGCGCGAGCTCACGGTCGCGGTGATGGGCGACCGCGCGCTCGGCGTGACCGAGATCCGGCCACGCCAGGGCTTCTACGACTATCGCGCCAAGTACACCGACGGCCAGGCCGATCATCTCGTTCCGGCGCCGGTCCACCCGGCGATCTACCAGGCCGCGCTCGATCACGCGCTCGTCGCCCATCGCACGCTCGGCTGTCGCGGCGTGAGCCGAACCGACATGCGCTACGACGACACCGGCGGCGAGCCGGGCCGGCTCTGTATCCTCGAGGTCAACACCCAGCCCGGCATGACGCCGTTGTCTCTGGTGCCCGAGATCGCCGCCGCCGCCGGCATCTCCTTCGCCGAGCTCGTCACATGGATGGTGGAGAACGCCGCATGCGACGCCTGACCGGCCGCGATTCCCGAAGCAGGCGACGCGCCAACCCGCGCGACCGCGCCGCCGCGCTCGCGCGCAAGAGGGCGCTCCAGCTCCGGCTCCGCCCGCTGTTCCGGATCGGGCGGATCACGCTCCTCGTGATCCTGGTTGTGGGCGGCCCGTGGTGGCTGTGGCAGAGCGGTCTCGCCGGCCGCGGCGCCGAGTGGACGGGTCGCTCCGCCCTCGCCGCCTCGGCTTGGCTCGGTCTCTCGGTGCAGGACATCCTGCTCGAGGGACGTTCCGGCACGTCGCGCGAGGAGGTGATCGCGGCCCTCGGCGCCAAGCGCGGCGATCCGATGATCGCGCTCGATATCGGCGCCATGCGAACGCGGCTCGAGGCGGTGCCGTGGATCAAGTCGGCCGTCGTCGAGCGGCGCTTTCCCGACACGCTCCACGTTCGCATCGTCGAGCGCGTGCCGCTCACGCTCTGGCAGCGAGCCGGCCGGCTCGTGCTGGTCGACAGCGAGGGCGTCGTGCTCGAGGAGAAGAATCTCGGCCGCTACCGCGAGTTCCTGATGGTGATCGGCGACGACGCGCCACGAGCGGTGCCGGGGCTTCTCGCCGTGCTCCGGACCGAGCCCGCCCTCGCCAAGAAGGTCGTCGCCGCGACGCTGGTCGGCGCGCGGCGGTGGACGCTCCGGCTCGACACCGGGGTCGACGTCCGCCTGCCCGCCGACAATCCGCAAGCGGCATGGGCCCGGCTCGCCGCGCTCGATCGCCAGCACAAGCTCCTCGGGCGCGACCTCACGACGATCGATCTCAGATTGCCCGACCGGCTGATCCTCAAGCCGAAGGACGATGTCCGGATCGGACGCAAGGGCGGCAAGGATGCGTAGAACGACGCAACGGGCGGAACGCCCGACGGGGGAGTGACGAGAGTGGCCAAGACGCGTACAGGGCTCATCGCCGCGCTCGACATCGGCAGCACCAAGGTGACCTGCCTGATCGGGCACGCCAATGCCGACGGCGGGATCCGGGTGACCGGCATCGGCCACCACGCCTCGGCCGGCGTGCGCAACGGGATCATCGTCGACATGGACGCCGCCCAGGCCGCGATCCTGACCGCCGTCAGTGCCGCCGAGCAGCGCTCGGGCGAGCGGCTCCGCGACGTGATCGTCAATCTCTCGGGCGGCAAGCCCACCTCGCGCATCTTCGCCGTCGAGGTCTCAATCGCCGGCCACGAGGTGAGCGAGCCGGACCTCCGCAAGGTGATCGCCTATGGCTACAACACGCGCGTGCCGGCCGACCGCGAGCTGATCCACTGCTTCCCGATCGGCTACGTGATCGACAGCAATCGCGGTATTCGCGATCCGCGCGGCATGTTCGGCGACAAGCTCGGCGTCGACATGCATCTCGTGACGGCCTCGGCGGGGACGCTCCGCAATCTCGCGACCTGCATCGGCCGCTGTCATCTCGACATCGAGGCGGTCGTCGTCGCTCCCTATGCGTCCGGGCTCTCCTGCCTGGTCGAGGACGAAAAGGACCTCGGCGTCACCATCGTCGACATGGGCGGCGGCACGACGACGATCGCGGTCTTCCACGAGCGCAACCTGATCTACACCGATTCCGTGCCGATCGGCGGCCAGCACGTCAGCCGCGACATTGCGCGCGGGATGTCGACCACGCTCGAGAATGCCGAGCGCATGAAGGTCCTCTATGGCAGCGCGATCCCCTCGGCGGCCGATGAGCAGGAGATCATCGACGTTCCCCTGATCGGCGAGGACGCCCACGTCCAGGCCAACCACGTGCCGCGGTCGATGCTGGTCGGCATCGTTCGGCCGCGGCTCGAGGAGACGTTCGAGCTGGTCCGCAATCGGCTCGACGACAGCGGCATCAACGGCGTCGCCGGGCGGCGTCTCGTCCTCACCGGCGGCGCGAGCCAGCTGCAGGGCGTGCGCGAGCTCGCGACGATGATCCTCGAGAAGCAGGTGCGCATCGGGCGGCCGCTCCGCGTCAACGGCCTCGCCGAGGCGACGAGCGGTCCCGCCTTCGCGACCGCGGCCGGGCTCCTCCGCTACGCGGTCGAGCGATCCGCGGAGGCCGGCCAGACCGGTCTCGCCGCGAGCGAATCCGCGACCAGCTGGACGGGTCGAATCACCCAATGGCTGCGAGAGAATCTATGATCCGCCCCACGGGCGGGCACACGAGTAGCAGTGCGAGCAAGAACCGGAGGCGAGCATGACGATCAACATCAGCGTCCCGACCACCGAATACCATCTGAAGCCGCGAATCACCGTGATCGGCGTCGGCGGCGCCGGCGGCAACGCGGTCAACAACATGATCCGCTCGGGGCTCGAGGGCGTCGACTTCCTGGTCGCCAATACCGATGCCCAGGCGCTCGCCCAGTCGATCGCGCCGCGCAAGATCCAGCTCGGCCGCAACATCACCCACGGCCTCGGGGCCGGCGCGCGCCCCGACGTCGGCCGCGGCGCCGCCGAGGAGGCGATGGAGGAGCTGATCGAAAGCCTCCGCGATGCGCATATGCTGTTCGTCACCGCCGGCATGGGCGGCGGCACCGGCACCGGCGCCGCGCCCGTCATCGCCCGCATCGCCCGCGAGCACGGCATCCTCACCGTCGGCGTCGTGACCAAGCCCTTCCAGTTCGAGGGCAGCCATCGCCTGCGGCTCGCCGAGGCCGGGATCGAGGAGATGCAGCAATATGTCGACACGCTGATCATCATCCCGAACCAGAACCTGTTCCGCATCGCCAACGAGAAGACGACCTTCGCCGATGCCTTCGCGATGGCCGACGAGGTCCTCCACTCCGGCGTCCGCGGCGTCACCGACCTGATGGTCGTGCCTGGCCTGATCAACCTCGACTTCGCCGACATCCGCACCGTGATGAGCGAGATGGGCAAGGCGATGATGGGTACCGGCGAGGCCGAGGGCGAGGACCGCGCCCGCCGCGCGGCGGAGGCCGCGATCTCGAATCCGCTCCTCGACGAGGTCTCGATGAAGGGCGCGCGCGGGGTTCTCATCAACATCACCGGCGGACCCGACCTCAAGCTGTTCGAGGTCGATGAGGCCGCGAACCGGATCGGCGACGAGGTCGACCCGGCGGCCAACATCATCTTCGGCTCGACGCTGGACCCGACGCTGGAGGGCAAGATCCGGATCTCGGTGGTCGCGACCGGGATCGACGCGGCGCAGTTCGCCGAGCCCAAGAAGGTGCTCCGCGTCGTCGCGGGCACGCCGACCAAGCCCTATATCGTCAGCGACAAGACCCGCGAGGCGTCCGAGCCGACCGGTGCCGAGAAGACCCAGTCGCCCCGCGCCGAGCCGGTCGCCGTCGCGCCGCAGGCGGCCGCCGATCAACCGATGCGCGCCGTGGTCGGTGGCGATGCGTTCATGCCGCCCGAGCCGGTCGACCCGCGGGCCGGCACGCCCGAGGCGCCGCGGCCGGCCGATCCGTTCAAGGCGGCCGATCTTCTGAACCCGGTGCCGGCGGCGACGGCGACGCGGAAGGCAGGCGCGCGCGTTGCTAATCTGTTCCGTGAGATGACCGGGCTCGGCCGCCCTGCCGCCACCCCGCC
>VGEU01000033.1 GCA_016869145.1 Alphaproteobacteria bacterium
CCGCCGCGGCGAGGCGGCCTTCCCACGCCCGCCGGTCAGCCTGGCCGCGCGCACCGATCGCGCGCCAGGCGGCGAGGATGGGCGCCGGGATCTCGAACGGCGGATGCGGCCAACCGATCGCCTTGCGCGTGCCGGCGATCTCCTCGGCGCCGAGCGGGGAACCGTGCGAGGCGGCGGTGCCGGCCTTGGTCGGCGCGCCGCGGGCGATCGTGGTGCGGCAGGCGATCAGCGACGGCACCTCGCTCCGCCGCGCCGCCGCAAGTGCGGCATCGATCGCCGCGGGATCGTGGCCGTCGACACGGCAGACCGCCCAGCCATAGGCGGCGAAGCGGCCCAGCGCGTCGTCGGAAAGGGCGAGGTCGGTCGCGCCGTCGATCGAGATCCGGTTGTCGTCATAGAGGACGATCAGCCGGCCGAGCCGGAGATGGCCGGCGAGCGAGGCGGCCTCGTGGCTGATGCCCTCCATCAGGTCGCCGTCGCCGGCGATCACAAAGGTCCGGTGATCGACCAGCGCCTCGCCGTGTCGTGCGGCGAGCAGGCGCTCGGCGAGCGCCATACCGACGGCATTCGCGATCCCCTGGCCGAGCGGGCCCGTCGTGGTCTCGATGCCGGACGCGGCCCCGAATTCGGGATGGCCGGGGGTGCGGCTGTGAAGCTGCCGGAAACGCCGGATCTCGGCCATCGTCATGTCGGCATAGCCGGTGAGATGGAGGAGCGCGTAGAGGAGCATCGAGCCGTGGCCGGCCGACAGCACGAAGCGGTCGCGATCAGGCCAGTCAGGCGCCGTGGGATCGAAGCGGAGATGGCGCGCGGCCAGCACCGTCGCCACGTCCGCCATGCCCATCGGCATGCCGGGATGGCCGGACTTGGCCGCCTCAACCGCATCCATGGCGAGCGCTCGGATCGCATTGGCAAGGTCGGCGTGCGGCACGCCGCCCGGCGGGGCGTCCGGCGTCGCGGGGCGATCGGGGCTGGCCATGGCGGTTCAGGTTCCTCATGCCCGGGGACCCCGCCGTTCGGGGGGTCGGGCAGCGGCCGTCGGAGGGCGGGCGGGCGCATATTTGGCGACCGGGCCGGTCCGATGCAAGCCGATTCTCGGGCCTTTTCTCAACCCTCGGGCGTGGTCAGCTTGACGCCGAGCTTGGCGCGTCGGACGAGCCACGGGCTCGGCCGGTAGCGGGGATCGCGGTAGACGTCGTGGAGCGCCTCGAGGATCGCGAGGATGCGCGCCGGGCCGACCGAATCGCCGAAGCCGAGCGGTCCCTTGGGGTAGTTGAGCCCGATCATCACCGCGCGGTCGATATCCTCGGGCGTCGCAATGCGCTGCTGCGCGATCTCGCAGCCGATGTTGCAGATCTGGGCGACGATGCGCTGGGCGACGAAGCCGGGGCTGTCGTGGATGACGCTGACCGGCTTGCCGTCGGCGGCAAGTGCGGCGTGCGCCTGGTCGCGGATCGCCGGATCGGTGAGCGGGTTGGTCATCAGCGTACGCCGGCCGTCGAGGCCGAACAAGGTGTCGACCGCGAGCGTGCGGCGCGGGTCGAGCCCTTCGGCGATCACGATCGTCGTCGTGTCGTGGCCGAGCGGCGTGACGAGGCAGAGGCTGTCCGATGCCGGGCGGTTGCCGCGGTCGAGCGCGACGCCGTTCGCCGCGAGGAGCTTCACGACCGCACGCTCGCCCTCCATCACCGCGTGGCTCACCCAGACCCGCTGCGGCAGCGTCGTCGGCGCGGGCGCGGCCGGTGGCGCGATCTTGCGGCCGTCCTCGTAGCGGTAGAAGCCCTGCCCCGTCTTCCGCCCATAGAGCCCGCCGGCGACGCGCTGTCGGGTGAAGGGATGCGGGCGCACGCGCGGCTCCTCATAGAACTGGTGGTAGATCGATTCCATCACGACGTGCGAGACGTCGAGGCCGGTGATGTCCATCAGCTCGAACGGACCGACGCGGAAACCCGTTCCGCCCTCGCGCAGGATGTCGTCGACCGTGGCGAAATCGGCGATGCCCTCGGCGACGATGCGGCCGCCCTCGGTGTAGAGCCCGCGGCCGGCGTGGTTGACGAGAAAGCCCGGCGTGTCCTTGGCGCGGACCGCGCGGTGGCCGAGGCGCCTCGCGATCGCATCGAGCGCATCGAGCACCCACGGCTCGGTGCGGAGCGCGTCCACCACCTCGATCAGCCGCATCACCGGGACCGGGTTGAAGAAGTGGTAGCCGGCGACGCGGCCGGGCGCCGCGCACACGCTCGCGATCGCCGTCACCGAGAGCGACGAGGTGTTGGTCGCGAGGATGCAGTCGCGCGCGACGATCGCCTCGAGGCGCTTGAACATCGCCTGCTTGACCGCGACCTCCTCGAGGATCGCCTCGATCACGAGATGGCACGGCGCGAGACCGTCGAGCGTCTCGACCGGCGTGATGCGCGCGACCGCCTCGGCCGCCGCCTCGGCGGTCATCTGGCCCTTCTCGGCCGCGCGCGCAAGCATGCGCTCGACGAAGGTCCTGGCGTCGGCGACCGCTTCCTTCCGCTCGTCGTGGAGCCGGACCGCGAAACCCGCCGCCGCCGCCACTTGCGCGATGCCACGGCCCATCGTGCCGGCGCCGACGATGCCGATGGTGTAGCCGGGGGCGTTGACGTCGACGGTCATGACTGTCTCCCGTTGAGCGCGGCGATGCGGTCGCGGACGGCGACGGCCTCCGCCATGATCTCTTCGAGGATCTCCGCGACGGGCGCGATCCTGTCGGCGAAGACGCAGGACTGGCCGAGCGACAGCGTACCGCGCTCCCAGTCGCCGGTCTCGTAGGCCTCGCGCTGATAGGGGCCGCGCACGAGCGGCCGGTAGCGCTCGAAGTCGGTGATCCCGTCGGCCTCGAGCGCGCCGACCTCGCGCGCGGTGCGGTTGTCGAGGACGCGGCTGTTGTCGCCGAAGATTCCCATCACGACCCGTGTCGCGCCCTCGTCGGCCTCGATCACGCGGCGCTTGTAGTCGGGATGCGCCCACACCTCCGAGGCGACCGTCATGCGCGAGCCCATGAGGACCCCGTCCGCGCCGAGCGCGAGCGCGGCGACGAGCTGGCGGCCGGTGCCGATGCCGCCGCCGAGGACGACCGGCACGCCGAGCGCCCGCGGCACCAGCGCGCCCTGGACGATGCCGCCGACCAGCCGCATGCCGGGATGGCCGCCCGCCTCCATGCCGAGGATCGTGACCGCATCGACGCCCGCCTTCTCCGCCGCGAGCGCGTGGCGGAGCGTCGTGCACTTGTGGACGACCGTGACCCCGGCCGCCTTGAGCGCGGGCAGGAACGCATCCGGCCGGTAGCCCGCGGTCTCGGCGTAGCGAACGCCTTCCTCGATCGCGATCGCCATGAAGCGCTTCAAGGCCTCGTTCTGCTCCGGCCGCGCCGATACATAGAGATTGACCCCGAACCGCCAGCCGCCGGTGATCTCGGCGCAGCGTTTGAGGCCGTCGCGGAACGCCGCGTCGGACGCATAGCTCCGCGGCGTGATGAAGCCCATCGCGCCGGCATTGACCACCGCGCCGACATAATCGTGGATCGCGAGGTGGTTGAGCCCACCGCAGAGGATCGGATGGCGGATGGCGAACAGATCGGTGATCCGCGTGCGGAGCGACGGCTGGGGCGGGTTCATGCGGGTGGATGCCGTCACGGGACCGATCAGCGGAACCGCGGCGGGCGCTTCTCCTTGAACGCGGCGCGGCCCTCGGCGAATTCGCCGGTGTGGAAGGCGAGCGACTGGCTCATCGCCTCCATCTCGAGCGCGGCATCGAGGCTCGCCGGCTGAAGCGCGAGCTGGCGCTTGGCGAGGGCGAAGGCGTGCGGCGGCATGGCCGCGAGCTCGCTCGCGAGCGCGACCGCGCGGTCCCCGGCCGTCCCGTCGGCGACGAGCTCGTCGGCGAGCCCGCACTCGAGCGCCGCCTTGCCCTTAAGGAGCCGGGCATAGAGGAGGATCTGGCGCGCCGGCCCCGCCCCCACCCGCCGCGGCAGCGTGTAGAGAATGCCGTAGTCCGGGATCAGCCCGATGCGGAAGAACGGGAAGCCGATCGAGCCGCCCTCGGCGAGGACGATGGTGTCGGCGAGGAGTGCGAGCCCGGCCCCGGCGCCGACGGCGAAGCCCTCGACGGCGGCGACGATCGGCTTCTCGGCGTTCGCCAGCATCGCGACGAGGACGTGGTTGCTCTTCATCCGCGCCCGCGCGCGCTCGGCGGTGAGCCCTTCCATCGAATCGATGTCGCCGCCCGAGCAGAAATGCCCCGACGCGCCGGCGAGGACGAGCGCGGCGGTGGCCGGATCGCCGAGGGCGCGCTCGACCGCGTCGATGAGCGCGAGCCGGAGCGCCGGGTTGAGCGCGTTCCGCCGCTCGGGCCGGTTGAGGGTGAGGCGCGTGACGCCCGGCGCCGGGCTGTCCGTGAGCACGACCGACATGGGGTTTCCCGATCTGAACCGATCGGCCACTATCGCGTTTTTGCCGCGGGCCGACAAGGGGCGCCGCCCGCGCCCGGCCGTGCTATCGAGGCGAACCCGCAAGGAGGCGAACCATGGCCGCGACGATTATCGATTCCGGCATCTTCGGCGACATCTTCTCGACCGCGGCGATGCGCGCGGTGTGGTCGGACGAGAACCGCACGCAGAAATATCTCGACGTCGAGGCCGCGCTCGCGCGCGTGCAGGCCGGGCTCGGCATCATCCCGCGCGAGGCGGCCGACGAGATCGTCGCCAATTGCCGCGTCGAGAAGATCGACATGGCGAAGCTCAAGGCCCGCACCGAGGCGATCGGCTATCCCGTGCTCGGCGTCGTGTCGCAGCTCAACGCGCTCTGTCGCGATCGGCTCGGCGAGTACTGCCATTGGGGGGCGACGACACAGGACATAACCGACACCGCGACCGTCCTCCAAATTCGCGAGGCGCTCGCGCTCGTCGACGACGACCTCGCGGCGCTGTCGTCGACCCTCGCCGGTCTCGCGCGGCGCTACCGCGACACCCCGGTCGCCGGGCGGAGCAACCTGCAGCAGGCGATCCCGGTCACCTTCGGCTACAAGATGGCGGGCCTCCTCGCCGCCGTCGAGCGCCACCGCGCCCGGCTCGCCGAGCTCCGCCCGCGTGTCCTCGTCGGCGAGTTCGCCGGCGCCGCCGGCACGCTCGCCTCACTCGAGCGGGGTGCGATGGAGACCCAGGCCGAGCTGATGCGCGCGCTCGGCCTCGGCCAGCCGCTGATCGCCTGGCACACGATGCGCGACTGCATCGCCGAGGTCGGCGCGTTTCTCGGCCTCGTCGGCGGCACGCTCGGCAAGATCGAGACCGACATCAAGCTGATGATGCAGACCGAGGTGGCCGAGGTCTACGAACCGTTCGCGCCCGGCCGCGGCTCGTCCTCGACGATGCCGCAGAAGCGGAACCCGATCTCGTGCTGCTACATCCACGCCGCGATCTCGGTGGTGCGCCAGCACGCGGCCGCGCTGATAGACGCGATGGTCGCCGACCACGAGCGTTCGACCGGGCCGTGGGAGATCGAGTGGATCGTGCTGCCGGAGGCGTTCTGCCTGATCGCCGGCGCGCTCCGCCAGGCGCGATTCATCCTCGACGGCCTCGAGGTCGACGCGGCGCGCATGCGGGCCAATCTCGACATCACCAACGGCCTCGTCATGTCGGAGGCGGTGATGATGGGCCTCGGCCCGCATATCGGGCGCGAGTACGCCCATGACCTCGTCTACGATCTGTGCCGTGCGGCGCTGGCGCAGAACCGGCCGCTCCTCGAGCTCCTCGCCGAGCACCCCGAGATCGGCCGCCACCTCGACCGCACCGCGCTCGCCCGGCTGTGCGAGCCGGCCAACTATCTCGGCCAGGCCGGGACCATGGTCGACCGCGTGCTGGCGAGCCTGTCGCGCTGAACGGGCCTTTGCTAGGATGGCGGTCCCGGTCCAGGGAGGCTGCCATGATCCGGTTCCTGGTCGCGCTCTTTGCGGCGACGCTCGCTCTGAGCGCGCCGGCGTCGGCGCATTACCGCGGCGGCGTGAGCTTCGGCTTCTCGTTCCCGCTCTATGTCGGGCCGCCGGCCTATTACTATCCGGCCTATCCGCCGCCGATGTATGTCGCCCCGCGCGCCTATTACCCGCCGCCGATCTACGTCGCGCCGCCGCCGCCGCGCGTCGTCTACCGCGAGCAATGCCGCGAGTTCCGCGGCGACGCGACCATCGATGCGAGCGGCAACCCGTTCCACGGTGTCGCGTGCCTGCGCGCCGACGGCCTCTGGCATATCGTGAATTGAAGGGGACCGTCGGAGCCTCGACCGGCGGGCGCGCGCGCCGGCGGCAGCGAAGCGATCAGGCGGCGCGTTTGATTCGTTTGGCCTTGATGACGTCCGCCCGCGTCGCTTCCTACCCCTTCGTCGCGACGATGAACAGGCGGCGGAACGGGAACAGCGTGCGGCCGTCGGCGAGGGGCGGATAGGCGAGGCGCGTGCGGCGGCGGTATTCGGTCTCGAACGCGGACCGCTCCGGCTCGGCGAGCGCATCCAGGAACGGCTTGAGCCAGGTGCCCTTGGTCCAGTCGGCGACCTGTGCCTCGCCCTCGAGGACCTGCTGGTACTCGGTCTCCCACAAGTCGAGCCGCGCGACGCGGGGTGCGAGGAGCGCGTAGTAGACCGCGGGCTCGGCGACCGGTGGCGGCTTGATCAGCCCGGCGAGCCGGCCCGCCCACGGCCCCTCGCGCGCCACGTCCTCGATCAGCGTGTGCGACGGCTGGCGGAACATGCGCGGCATCTGCACCGCGAGCGCGCCACCCGGCGCCACCTGGTCGAGCAGGTGCGGGAAGAGCCGCCCGTGGTCGGGGAGCCAGTGGAGCGCCGCGTTGGAGTAGAGGAGATCGACCGGCGCCGCGGCCCGCCACGCGCCGATTTCGGCCGCGACCCAGTCGATGTCAGCGGCCACGGCGCGGCCCTTCGCCAGCATGTCGGCGGAGCTGTCGACGCCCGCGACCCGCGCCGCCGGCCAACGCCGCTTGAGCGGCACCGTCGCCGCGCCGGTGCCGCAGCCGAGATCGACGATCGTCGCCGGGCGCGCGAGCGGCACGCGCGCCATCAGATCGAGCGCCGGACGGAGCCGGAGATCGGCGAAGGCGAGATATTGGTTGGGATCCCAGTCCACGCCCCTGTGCCCCGTCTGCGCGCGGTCAGCGCTTGGCGTCGGCGGCCGCGGCCGCGTCGTCGTAGGAGGTCGCGACATTGAGGACGGCGGCGCGCTTCTCCTCGGTCACGACCTTGAGCGCGCGGTCGAGCGCGGCGGGGAGCGCGTCGGGCGTCTTGACCTCCTCGCCCCAGCCGCCGCACGCCGCGACGATGCGGTGATACTCGGGCGACGGCTGGAGATAGGTGAGCGGCGCGCGATTGATGCGCGCGGCCGCGCCGTCGGGATAGATGCCGAGCGTCGCCTTGCGGACGGCCCCCCACATCCGGTTGTTGAGAATCACGGTCAGCACCGGGAGCCCGTTCGCCGCGCCGACATAATGCGCCGGCGTCGGGTTGCCGAACATATAGGAGCCATCGCCGACGATCGAGATCACGCGCCGCTCGGGCGCGGCGAGCTTGATGCCGAGCGCGGCGCCGAGGCCCCAGCCGAGCCCGCCTGCCGGGCTCGCCGCGAAATAGGTGCCGGGGCGGGAGAACGTCATGTGCGCGATCGGGATCTGGGATTCGCTCACCACGATGTCGTCGGGGGCCTTGGCGGCGTCGATGCAGGCGGCGACCTGGGTGAGATCGAGCGGCGCGGCGCCGGCGGCGGCCTCGCGCGCGGCACGGCGCTGGGCGGCCATCGCCTCGCGCCGCTTGGCGACGGCGGCGCGGCGGAGTGCGATCCGGTCGCGTGCGCCCGCCGCGCGCGCCGCGAGCGCGCCATCGAGCGCCTTCATCGCGTTGTGCGACGAGCCGGCGACGGCGAGATCGCACGGATAGCCGCGCACCACATAGTCGGAGAACAGCGGATCGGCGCCGAAATGGATCACCTTCGCCGTTGGCGCGATCTTGTGGAGCGAGGGGATCCAGGGCACGTCGCTGTCGACGACGACGATTGCGTCGGCGTCCTTGATGAGGGCCGCCGGCTCGTAGCCCATGTGCATCGGGTGGTCGGATGGCAGCACGACATAGCGCGGCCGATAGGCGACGACGGGGATCGCGAAGCGGTCGACGAGGCGGGCGAGCGTCGGCACCGCGTCCGGCTCCTGGCCATAGCTCGACGAGATCAGGACTGGGTTGGTGGCGGCGGCAATGATATCGGCCGCCTTCTCGATCGCGGCCGCATCCGGCGCGGTCGGGCGCGCCGCCTGGCGCCGCGACGGGGTGTCGAAGGCGAAGGCACCCGGCGCCTCGGCCAGCACCTCGCGCGGCAGCGTCAGATAGATCGGCCCGCGCGGCTCGCTCATCGCGATGTTGATCGCGCGGTCGACCACGGTCTCGAGCTGGTGCGCGTTCCGGAGCTCGTAGTCCCACTTCACGAGCTCGCGTACCATGCCGGCCTGGTCGAACATCTCCTGGCCCCAGTGGATGTAGAGCGAGCGGGCGCCGGTCAGCCCCTCCTCGGTCAGGGGCGAGCGGCCGGCAGAGAAGATGATCGGGACGTGCTCGCGCGCGGCGTTCATGATGCCGCACACCGCGTTCGCGGTGCCGACCGTGACGTGGACCATCACCGCCTGCGGGCGCCCGGAAACGAGGTAGAAGCCGTGCGCCATCGCGACCGCGACGTTCTCGTGCGGCACCGTGACCGGGATCGGCGCGCGCGAGCCGGTCGCGGCCGCCTTCGACAGCGCCTCGATGATCGAGGGGAAATCGGTTCCCGAGTTGCCGAACAAATATTCGACGCCGCGGTCGGCGAGGAGGGCGAGATAGGCCTCGGCGGTCGAGTCGGCCCTGATCGTCGTCGTCGCCATGCGCGCCTCTCCTTGGCCCCGGGTGACCGTGTCCGGATATCATGGTCGCGGCGGCGCTCACAAGGCCCGGGGGCGCCGAGGCGGCCCTGCCTCGCGCCCGCCGGCCCGCCCGGCGCCGGCCGCGCCGGAGCCGAGCGAGTGCGACCCCGCCGATGAGCCTACGCCTCTCCCTCAATTTCGCGGCGATCTTCCTCGCGATCGGTATCGCCATGCCGTTCTGGCCGGTCTGGCTCGAATCGCGCGGCATGTCGGCGGCCGAGATCGGGCTTCTGCTCGCGGTCGGGAGCTGGATCCGGATCGTCTCCAACCCGGTCATCGCGCAGGCCGTCGACCGCCATGGCCGGCGCCGAGCCACGTTGATCGTCCTGTCGGCCGGCGCCTTCGCGTCCTATCTCCTATATTTCCTCGACGGCGGGTTCTGGTGGCTGTTCGCGGTCACCGCGTTCTCCGGCGTCTTCTTCGGCGCGATCGTGCCGATCGCCGACAACCTCACCATGCTCGCCGTCCAGGCGCACCGGCTCGACTATGGCCGGATCCGGCTGTGGGGCTCGATCACCTTCATCCTCGCCGCGATCGGCGGCGGCGCGCTCCTCGTCGGGCGCAGCGCCGAGCTGGTCCTGTGGTTGATGTGCGCGGCCTTCGCGGTGGCGACGGCGGCGAGCTTCGCGCTGCCCGAGATCGACGCGCCGCGCGCCCAGCCGCGCCAGGTCGCCGCGCTCCGGCTCCTCCGCAACCGCGACTATCTTCTCGTCATCGTCGCCTGCGGCGTGCCCCAGCTGTCGCACGTCGTGATGTACGGCTTCGGCACGCTGCACTGGCGCGCGCTCGGCATCCCCGAGGACGTCATCGGCTGGCTGTGGGCCGAGGCGGTGATCGCCGAGATCATCCTGTTCGCGGTCTCGGGCGCGCTCGCCCGCCGCCTCGGCGCGCTCCGGCTTCTCGTGCTCGCGGGGCTCGCCGGACTGGTGCGCTGGACGCTGACCGCGGTCGCCGACGCGCCGCTCGAGCTCGCCCTCCTCCAGCCGTTCCACGCCTTCACCTTCGCCGCCGCCCATGTCGCGACCATGCACCTCATCGTGCGCGCGGTGTCACCGGCGTTCGGCGCGACGGCGCAGGGGCTCTATTCGGCGCTCGCGATCGGCGCCGGCATGGCGGTGATGATGCCGGTCGCGGGGTTCCTGTTCACCCGTCTCGGCGGCGATGCATTCATGGTAATGGCGGGGATCTCGGCGCTCGGGCTCGGCGTGGCCCTCATGCTCGCGCGGTTCGGCTCGCGTACGCTCCGGGCCTAGATCGGCATCGGGCGAAGCGGAATCCGGCTCGCCGGATGACGCTCTAGCGGAGCGCCTCGACCACGAGCGCGCGCTTCTCGCCGAGCCACAGGCCGTGATGCACGTGGTCGTCATAGGCGTTGCCGGTCTCGGGGTGGACGAGGATGTCGAGCCCGGCGCGGTTGGTCATCAGCCACGGCACGAGGCGCGCGAACTCGCCCGCCTCGAACGCCACCTGGTACATGCTGACCGGATGCGGCCCGACCGGCTTGTCGTGCCAGCGCCCCATGCGGACATCGAACGTGCGCTCGATCGCGGCGCGGAGCCGCGCCGCCACCGCGCGCGTCGCCGCGTCGTAGTAGATGTGGGCATGGTAGCCGGTGATCCGCGCCGGATCGATCGTCGGTGGTTTCATCTCGGCCTCCCGTGCCATCAGGCGGCGACGCCGATCAGCGAATCGAGCAGCGCGTGGTCGGCCTTCAGCGTCGCGCTCGGCCCATCATAGACGATCCGGCCGCGGCTCATCACGATCGTTCGGTCGGAGAAGTCGAGCGCGATCTCGGCGTGCTGCTCGACGAGGACGATCGCGAAACCGTGGTCGCTCCGGAGCCGGTGCATTGCCGCAACCAGCGAATCGACGATCACCGGCGCCAGGCCCTCGGTCGGCTCGTCCATCAGAAGGACGACCGGGTTGCCGACGAGGGCGCGGGCGATCGCGAGCATCTGCTGCTCGCCGCCGGAGAGCTGGTTGCCCATGTTGCCGAGACGCGCCGCGAGCGGCGGGAACAGCTCGAGCACGGCCTCGATCGTCCAGCGTCCGGGGCGCGCGGCGATCTCGAGGTTCTCGCGGAGCGAGAGCGAGGGGAAGATCTCGCGCTCCTGCGGCACGTAGCCGAGCCCGGCGAGCGCGCGGCGGTGGATCGGCAGCGCCGCGATGTCCTGACCGGCCAGCACGATCCGACCGCGATGGAGCGTCGTGTGGCCCATCATAGTGGCGAGCAGCGTCGACTTGCCGACGCCATTCCGCCCGATGATGCTGACGCTCTCCCCGGCGCCGAGCGCGAGCGCGACGTCCTCGAGCACGATCGTCTCGCCGTAGCCGGCCGAGACGCCGTCGAGATCGAGGATCGGGGAGGCCGCCATCGCGCTCACCCGTGCCGCGTCTTCTTGCCGAGATAGACCTCGCGCACACGCTCGTTCGCGGCGATCTCGGACGGGGTGCCGACGACCAGCACCTCGCCCGCGACGAGCACCGTGATCTCGCGTGCGAAGCGGAACACGACGTCCATGTCGTGCTCGATGATCAGCATCGCGATCTCGGCGGGCAGCGATTCGATGACGTCGAGGAGGACGTGGCTCTCCGCGGTCGGCACGCCCGCCGCCGGCTCGTCGAGGAGGAGGACGCGCGGTTTGAGCCCGAGCGCGATCGCGATCTCGACCAGACGCTGGCGGCCATAAGGGAGCTCGCGGATCAGCCGGTCGGCGTCGTCGCCGAGCGATAGGAGCTCGAGGATCGCGAGCGCCTCGTCGATCACCTCGCCGCGCCGACCGATCGGCCGGAACATGGCGCGTGCGGCCCCGGTGCGCTCGGCGATCGCCATGCACACGTTCTCGAGCACCGAGAGCCCGCGATAGAGCTGGTTGATCTGGAACGTGCGCGCGATCCCGCGCTTGACGCGGGCGGCCTGCGACAGGGCGGTCACGTCCGCGCCGGCGAGATGGACCGAGCCGGAGGACGGCTTGAGCGCGCCGGTGATCAGGTTGATGAACGTGGTCTTGCCGGCGCCATTGGGTCCGATCAAGGCATGGCGCGCGCCGGACGCGAGGCGAAAGTCGATCGCCTGGGCGACCGGGAGCGCGCCGAAATTCTTGCTGAGCGCGCGGGTCTCGAGCGCGAGCGCGGTCATCGCGAGTCCCGCCGGAAACGGGCGCCGAGATCCTCGAGGAGGCCGAGGACGCCGCGCGGCGCGAACATCACGACGACGACGAGGACGAGGCCGATGCCGAACAGCCAGTATTCCGGGCTCTGCTTGGCGAGCTGGTCCTGCAGCACCATGTAGAGTGGCGCGCCGATGAACGCGCCGTAGAGCCGGCCGAACCCGCCGAGGATGATGACGATCAGGACATCGCCCGAGCGGATGAAGGAGAGGACGGTGAGGCCGACATATTCCGTCGTCTGGGCGAGAAGCGCGCCCGCGACGCCCGCCATCGCCGCCGAGATCGCATAGATCGTGACCAGCTTGAGATGGACCGGCGCGCCGACCGCGTGCATGCGGCGGATATTCTCGCGGATGCCGGTGAGCGACTGGCCGAACGGCGAATGCACGATCGCGCGCGCGACGACGAACATGATGAACAGCACGGCGAGGCAGTAGAGATAGGCGGTCTCGCCGAACAGATCGAACTCGAACACGCCGAAGATCGGATCCATGCGGATGCCGCGGAGCCCATCGTCGCCGCCGGTATAGTGCTCCTGCTCGTTCGCGATCTCGCGCAGAAGCTCGGCGAAGCAGAGCGTCAGCATCAGAAGCGTGAGCCCCGTGGTGCGCAGGATCGCCCAACCCGAGATGAAGCCCGCGATCCCGGCGACGATCGCGGCCAGGACGAGACCCGAGATCGGCTCGCCCCAGCCCTGCGCCGACAGGATGCCCGCGGTGTAGGCGCCGATGCCGAAGAACGCGGCGTGGCCGAGCGAGATGATACCCGCATAGCCGAGGATGAGATCGAGCGAGAGCGCGAACAGGACCATGATCAGGACCTGGGCGCCGAGCGTCTCGTAGGAGGGAAACAGGAAGAAGGCCGCGACCGCGGCGATCCACGGCACCGATTCCGCCCAGCTCAGGCGATGGCGGTGGCGAAGGAATGCGCCGCGCTCGGCGATCCCGATCATGCTAGGCCCGCCCGAACAGGCCCTGTGGGCGCCACAGGAGGACGACGATCGTGATCACGAACAGGAAGAACGCGCCGGCGTGCGGAAAAAAATATTTACCGGCGGTGTCGATGACGCCGATCAGGACCGCAGCGACGAACGCGCCGCGGATCGAGCCGAGACCGCCGACCGCGACCACGATCATGAAGTGGACCAGCCATTCGAGCGCATAGAACGGCGTGAGCCCGAGCACCTCGACCCCGAGCGCGCCGCCGATGCCGGCGAGCCCGCTGCCGAGCGCGAAGGTGATGGTGAACAGCCGGTCGACGTCGATCCCGATCGACTGCGCCATCCGCCGATTGTTGACCGCGGCGCGGATCTGGGCGCCCACCTTGGTGCGCTCGAGCCCGTACCAGAGCGCGACGATGATCGCGAGGCTGACGAGGATCAGGAACGTGCGATAGGCGGGAAACTCGCGGAAACCTAGATCGACCTGGGTCTTGAGGAAATCGGGCACGATCGGGACCACGTTGACGGGGCCCCAGATCAGCGTGCAGACCGCGATCGACATGAACACGAGCCCGATCGTGAACAGGACCTGGTCGAGCTCGCCCTTGGCATAGAACCTGCGGTAGAGCGTGCGCTCGAACACGACGCTGATCAGCGCGACACCGACAAAGGCGAGGACGATCGCGCCGACGAAGGGGATGCCGGCCTCGCGCATCAAGGTGATCGCGAGATAGCCGCCCAGCATCGCGAACGCACCATGCGCGAGGTTGGCGAACCCCATCAGTCCCATCGTCACCGACATCCCGACCGAGATCAGGAACAGGACCATCGCATAGGCGAGGCCGTCGAAGCCGATCGAGAGCGCGGCGGTCATGGGCGGGGGCGCGGGGGAACGGGAGGAGGGTGGCGGCGGAGCGCAGGCCCCGCCGCCGGATCGGACCTCAGTCCTTGATGTTCTTCTCGCCCGCCTTCCACGGATCCTTCACCATCGGGATGGTGTCGAACTCGATATTGGCGAGCGCGCCGTCGCGCTTCTCGACGCGGCGGACATACTGGTTGTTGACGACGTCGCGTGTCTCGGGATCGATGCTCATCGGCCCACGCGGGCTGTTGTAGCGCCAGGTCTTCATCGCGGCGATGAAGTTCTCCGGCGTCACCTTGCCGGCCGTCTCGTCGATGACATGGTAGAGTGCGGCCATGCCGTCCCAGCCCTGGACGCCGAGGAAGTCGGGCACCGAGTCCTTGCCGTAGGCCTCCTTCCAGCGCTGTACGAAGAGCTTGTTCTCGGGCCGATCGGCCGCGGCCGAATAGTGGTGCACGGTGACGACGCCGAGCGGCACGTCGCCCATGTTGCCGAGCTCGGAATCCTGCACGATGTCGCCGGGCCCGATCAGCTTGATGCCGGCCCGCTCCATGCCGAGATCGCCATAGGTCTTCATCACGTTGGTCGCCCACTTGCCGGCGGGCACGAAGATATAGACCGCGTCGGGTTTGGCGTCCTTGATGCGCTGCATGAAGGGCGTGAAGTCCGGCATCTGCGGATAGGGGAACGGCACGTCGAGGACGACCTTGCCGCCGGCACGCTCGAAGGCGCGCTTGAAGGCCGTGGTCGAGTCCTTGCCCGGCGCGTAGTTGGCGTAGGCGATCGCGGCGGTCTTCACGTTCATCTTCTTGAACGCGTAGTCGCCCATCGGGAAGCCGGCCTGCCACATCGTGAACGAGGTGCGGGCGCTCCACTGGCAGCCCTCGGTGATCGAGGCGGTGCCGGCGTTCATGATCAGGAACGGCACCTTCGCCTTGTCGCACACGTCCTGCACGGCGAAGGCGTTGTTCGAGTAGATGATGCCGGCGAGGATCGAGACCCGGTCGCGGGTGACGAGCTCGGTCGCGAGCCGCTTGGCGACCTCGGGGTTGGGGCCGGTCGTATCGCGCTTGATCAGCTCGACCTTGTTGCCCTTGGGCGTGGTCGGGTTGTGCCTGAGGAACAGATCGACGCCACGGTCCAGCTGCTGGCCGACATCGGCGACCGGCCCGGAATACGGCATCATCATGCCGACCTTGACGGTGGTCTGCGCGGAGGCGCCGGCGGGCGCGATGAGAAGGGCGGCGAGACCGCCGAGCCAGAGATTCCTACGCATCGATCTCTCCCATGTTGGCGTCTGTGATGGATTTTGGACGTTTATACCATCGCACCGGTCCATTCGCCACCGCGCCCCGAGCAAGGACTTGCCGGCGGGCGCGCGCGTTTCTAGTCTCAACCGTCACGACACACGATATCGGAGGGGCACATGAAGCACGGCATGCGCGTGTTCGACGGGGACGGTCACGTTCTCGAGGACGATCAGGAGCTCGCCCGCTACTACGAAGGGAGCCACAAGGGTCTCCGCATGTTCAAGCCGTGGAGCATCTTCCCTAGCCTCGACGGCTGGGCGCGCGGCTTCGCCATCGGCAACGAGGACAAGGGCCGCAAGTACACCTACACCGACGCCAAGATCTGGGGTGAGGTGCTCGACCAGATGGGCCTCGAGGGGAGCGTCCTCTACCCGACCGCGGGCCTCGCCTTCGGGCTGATCACCGACACCGAGTGGGCCAACGCCACCGCGGTCGCC
This sequence comes from Alphaproteobacteria bacterium, assembly GCA_016869145.1. Taxonomy (GTDB): domain Bacteria; phylum Pseudomonadota; class Alphaproteobacteria; order MPNO01; family VGEU01; genus VGEU01. The sequence goes on from VGEU01000033.1 coordinate 15,682, forward strand.
TACAACAACTGGCTCGAGGACGTCTACACCGCGAAGGACAAGCGGCTGTTCGGCGCCGGCCTCGTGCCGGTGCACGACCCCGAGTTCGCGCGGAAGGAGATCCGGCGCTGCGCCAAGGAGCGCGTCCGCTTCCCGACGATGCTGATGCCATCCGTCACCAATATCGGCAAGACCTTCGGCGACAAGTTCTTCTGGCCGATCTACGAGGAGTGCGAGAAGCAGAACATCCCGATCGCGCTACACGGCGCGCCGAGCCGCGGCTTCGGCTTCGACCACTTCCGCGAGTTTGCCCGCGTCCACGCGCTCGAGCACCCGATCCCGCTGATGATCCAGCTCACCGACATGATCTTCGGCGGCGTCTTCGACGACTTCCCCAAGCTCCGCGTCGCCTATCTCGAGGGTGGCTGCGCGTGGGTGCCGTTCATGATGGACCGGCTCGACTACGAGTACGAATCGATCTTCGGCACCAAGGCACGCAGGCGCATGAAGAAGAAGCCATCCGACTATATGCGCGAGGGCGACAATTTCTGGGTCGCGATGGAGCTCGGCGAGCGCAGCATCAAGTACACGATCGATGCCATGGGCTCGGACCGCATCCTCTACGCCTCCGATTACCCGCACGAGCCGACCGAGGAAGACCTGACAGCCGAGCTGCCCGAGTTCATCGAGAGCAAGGACTACAGCCAGGCCATCAAGGACAACCTCCTCTACAAGAACCAGAAGCGGTTCTACGGCCTGAACTAGTCGGGGCCTGCGCCCGGTCCGGCGTCCCGCCGGGCCGGGTGAGCCTTCCTGCTGTCGCGCCGCCCGCCGCCTCGGTTGACGCGACCCCGTGATCCTCCTATTGTTGATTGATCAACAATTGATGTGCCAAACAAGGTAGCGCATCCGGGGGCCCCATGGCCGCAGGCTTCACGGTCGAGATCGAACAGGCCGATCGGCCAATTCGGGTCGCGATGGGCCAGACCATCCTCGAGGCCGCCCTTGCCCAGGGGGTGGCCTATCCGCATGGCTGCCGGTCGGGGAATTGCGGCGCCTGCAAGTCGCGGCTGATCGCGGGCGAGGTGGACCTCGCGCCCTATTCCGACTTTGCGCTCGGCGCCGCCGAGCGGGCCGACGGTCTCATTCTCGCCTGTCGCGCGGTCCCGTGGTCGGATAGCCGCATCGCCTGGCTCGGCGAGGACGATCTGATCGTCCATCCGCGCCGGCACCTCGACTGCCGCGTCGTCCGGCTCGACGACCTGACCCATGACATCAAGGGCGTGACGCTCGAGGTGCGGGCGGGCGGCCCGTTCGTGTTCTCGGCCGGCCAGTATGCGGCCGTGCGCTTCGGCGATCTGCCGGCGCGCGACTACTCGATGGCCTCGACACCGGATGAGGACGTTCTCGTCTTTCACATCCGACACGTCGCCGGCGGTGGCGCGAGCGCCCATGTCGCGAACGCGCTCCGGGTCGGCGACCCGGTCTCGCTCGAGGGGCCCTACGGCACCGCTTATTTGCGCGAGGGCCATCGCGGACCCATCCTCGCCGTCGCCGGCGGGTCCGGACTGGCGCCGATCCAGTCGATCGTCGAGACCGCCCTCGCGCGCGGCATGACCCAGCCGATCGCCGTTTATCTCGGGGTGCGCGACGAGCGCGATCTCTATCATGAGGCGCGCTTCGCCGCGCTCGCAGCCCGCCACGGCACTGTGCGGTTCACGCCGGTCCTGTCCGATGCCGCGATGCCGACCGCACGCCGCATGGGCTATGTGCCTGATGCGGTCGCCGCCGACCTCGCCAATCTCGACGGTTTCAAGGTCTATACCGCCGGCCCGCCGGTCATGGTCGACGCGGTGCGGCGCATGGTCCTCGCGCGCGGCGTGCGCGAGGCCGATATCCACGCCGACCCGTTCTTCACCGAGGCCGAGAAGGCCAAGCTCGGAGACGCGGCATGACCGAGACGACACTCGCCGGCCGGGTCGCGATCGTGACCGGCGGCGCCCGCGGCATCGGCGCCGCGATCGCGCGCGCCCTCGTCGATGCGGGTGCATCCGTGGTCGTCGCCGACAACGGCACCGCGATCGACGGCAACGCGCCCGATCCGGTCGTGGCCGAGAACGCGGCGGCGCAGATGGGCCCGCGCGCAGCCCCGTTCACGACGACGCTCGGCAGCCCCGAGGCGGCCACCGCTTTGGTGCGCGCGACGCTCGACCGTTTCGGCGCGCTCGACATCGTGGTCAACAACGCCGCGATCATCCGCGACGCCTTCATCTTCAAGGCGGCACCGGCCGACTGGGACGCGGTGATCCGGACCAATCTCTCGGCCGCCTACTATCTCCTCGGCGCGGCGACGCCGGTGCTCCGCGACCATGCCAAGGCCGGCCGCGGCGGCATCGGTGACAAGCCGGTCTACCGCTGGGGCCGCATCGTCAACATCATCTCCTCGGCCGCGTTCTACGGAAACTACGGCCAGACCGCCTACGGCGCCTCCAAGGGCGGGTTGTTCGGCCTCACCCGCAACGTCGCCCACGACCTGGCGCGCGCCGGCATCACGTGCAACGCCGTCGCACCCTTCGCCCACACCCGCGTGACCGAGAGCATCGTACCCGCGAACGACGCGCAGGCCGCCTACAAGGCCCGCGCGCTCACCGTCGATCCGCGCCACGTCGGCACGCTCGTCGCCTATCTCGCGTCGGAGGCCGCGCAGTCCATCACCGGCCAGCTGTTCGGCGTCCGCGGCCGCGACGTCTTCCTGTTCTCGCAGCCGCGGCCGATCGCGCACGCGATCTCGACCGGGCGCGATTTCGACCCCGCGAGCCTCGCCCGTGCGGTCGAGGCGAACTTCGCCGGCAAGTTCGCCGAGCTCGTCACCGATCTCGAAGCCTTCAACACCGATCCCATCGTCTGAAGGAGCGCACATGACCGCCGCGGCCCCGCAGGTGAAGACCATCGACGAGTTCGCCCAGCAGTCCGAGGAATATCAGACCGCGGTGCGCAAGATCGTGCGCAGCCATGCGATCAACGAGCTCTACGGCGCGCAAGTGTTCGACGAGCCAGCGATCGCGCTCGCGCCGACGCCCTACGCCAAGTGGCTCACCTGCCGCGTCGCGATGGAGGAGTACGGCCACCATGTCCGCTTCAAGGAGCTGGGCGAGCAGATCGGCATCCCGGCCGGCGATCTCGTGCCGCGCGCCGGCGGCAAGCGGCCATTGAGCCTGTTCGATTTCCGGCTCGAGAACTGGCCGGAGTTCTGCGTCCTCAAGCTCCTCGGCGATCTCGCCGAGATCCTGCAGGTCGAGGATCTGCTCCATTGCAGCTTCCACCCCTTGCGCAACCTCGCCCGCATGACGATGCCCGAGGAACGCTTCCACGCGCAGTTCGGCGAGGATTTCTGCATCGATCTCTGCGAGAAGCCGAAATCGCGCGCCGAGGTGCAAGGCGCGGTCGACCGCGTGTTCCCGATCCTGCCGGCGTTCTTCGGCCAGGCCGGCTCGAAGAACAACGAGATCTATCGGCGCAACGGTATCAAGCTCCGGACCAACGAGGAGATGCGCGCGGACTACATCGCCCGCGCCCGCGTGCTCGTCGAGGACAAGCTCGGACTGCGCCTGCCGCCGCCGGCGCAGGCGGCCTGACCACCCGGATGCGCCGGCCGTGACCAAGCCGATCGCCGCGACACGCAAGGCGCGCGCCGCCCGGATCGGCGCGGTCGCAGCGACCGTGCCCGACGGCGTCACCGCGCTCGCGCGCGCGATCGCGCATCGGTCGTGGTTCGCAGCCCTCGGCGATCCCTTGACCGACGCCGAGCGCGCCGAGGTCGCGACCTATCTCGCAGCGCTCGGCCTCGATGACTGCCGCATCGCCGGCGTCGCCACGTGGGACGAGGCGCGCGCGATCGCGAGCGCGCCCGACTGGGACCCGCGCTGGTGGGACGCCGAGGAACGCGAACGGCGAGCCCTCCTTGCCGCCACCGCCGCCGCGCTCCCCGAGCACCCGCTGATGAGCGGCCTCACCTGGGTCGCCGAGGCGGCATCCGATGTCGTGCACGGCGCCGCGGCGGTCGCTGCTGCGCGTGCCGGGATCGCCGATGCGGCCTTGATCCGCGTCGCGGCCGGCGCGGCGACGCTGGCCTGCTATCAGGCGGGGCTCGCGCGGGCGGCGGGCCGCGGCGATGCGCATCCTTTTGCGGTCAAGCTCCGCGTGTTCGAAGGTGGCCGCTGGATGCTCGGCATCGTCGGCGGCGTCTGTTTCGTGTTCTAGCGGCGTCGAGGGCGACCGATATGGGCCTCAAGACGCGGCTGAAGACGAAGGTCGAGTGGGGTGACTGCGACCCCGCCGGCCAGATGTTCTATCCCAACTATTTCCGCTATGTGGACGCGGCGACGCATCATCTGCTCGAGACCGCGGGCATCGGCATCCCGGCCCTGATGCGCGAGTTCGCCATCATGGGTCTGCCGCTGGTCGATGCACAGCTCAGCTTCAAAGCGCGCTCGCGCTGGGGCGCGCGGATCGAGGTCGAGAGCACGATCGTGGAATGGCGACGCAAGACCCTCGTCGTCGGTCATAGGATCTGGAACGGCGATGTCGTCGCCGTCGAGGGTCGGGAAATCCGGGTCTGGGCGCGGACCCATCCAGACGATCCGGAGCGGTTGCAGGCGGGCGAGATTCCGGCCGCCGTGGTCGCGCGTTACGAGGAGGCGGACAGACGATGAGCAGAGCCGACACGGCGGCGCCCACGCGCGCGAAGCCGCGCGAGGGTGTACCGGGGCCCGAGCGCGGCGCACGCGCGGCGGGTCTCGACATGGGCATCCTGCCGAGCCTTCTCGGCTACAGTCTCCGGCGCGCCCACATCGCGGTGTTCCAGCGCTTCGGCCAAGCCTTCGATTCCTTCGACATCTCGCCGCCGCAATACGGCACGCTCCTCCTGGTCGACGCCAATCCCGGCATCAGCCAGTCGGCGATCGCCGAGGCGCTCCGCTTCGACCGCTCGACGCTGGTTCAGATCGTCGACCGACTGGAGCGCCGCGGGCTCGTCGTGCGCGATGTCGCCCAGCACGACCGGCGGAGCCACGCGCTCCGCCTCACCGACGCGGGTGTTGCGCTTCTGGCCGAGCTCAAGGCGGTCGGCGCGGCGCACGAGCGCGAGATCGCGGGAGCGCTCGGCGCCGAGGAGCGCGCGCGGCTGATCGAGCTCCTCGCGAAGATCCCCGCACCCGCGTCGAGCCGGAGCTGAGCGATGGCCGCCGAGAGACGTCCCGTCTATGTCGCCGGGGCCGGGCCCGTCGGGCTCGCAGCCGGGCTCTACCTCGCGAGTCGCGGCGTGCCCGTCGTGGTGTGCGAGGGCGAGCAAGGGCTCACCGAGGACCTCCGCGCCGGGTCCTATCATCCGCCGACCCTCGAAATGCTGGCGCCGTTCGGGGTCACCGACCGCATGCACGAGACCGGCGTCATCGTCCGCCACTGGCAGATCCGCGACCGCCACGAAGGGCTGCTCGCCGACTTCGATCTCGGGCTCCTCGCTGGCGAGACGCCGTACCCCTATCGGCTGCAGCTCGAGCAGCACAAGCTGACGCCGCTCCTCCTCGAGGCGGCGGAACGCTTCCCGGACTTCTCGATCCGGTTCTCGACCCGGGTCGCGGGCGCAACCCAGGACGCCGATGGCGTCCGCGTCATGCTCGAGGGGCCGGGCAGAATCGAGACGGCCGAGGCCTCCTTCCTGATCGGCGCCGACGGCCACCGGTCGACAGTGCGGGCGGCGATGGATGTCGATTTCGAGGGCTTCACATGGCCCGAGATGTTCCTGATCGTCTCGACGACCTATGACTTCGAGCCTCACGGTTTCGCCTTCGCGACCTACATCGCCGACCCCGAGGAATGGGTGATGATGTTCAAGGTGCCGGGCTTCAACCCGCCGGCGCTGTGGCGGCTCGCCTTCCCGGCCGACCCCTCCCGGCCGCGCGAGGAGATCATGGACACCGACGTCGTGCAGCGCCGGTTGCAGGGGTTCATGCGACGCGAGGTCCCCTACGAGGTCGTCCACCGGAACGGCTATCGCGTGCATCAGCGCGTCGCGGCGACGTTCAATCTCGGCCGCATGCTTCTCGCCGGCGATGCGGCCCACGTCAACAACCCGCTCGGCGGCATGGGGCTCAATGGCGGCATCCACGATGCCTTCAACCTCGGCGAGAAGCTCGCGGCGCTGTGGCACGGCGAGGCCGATCCGGCGATCCTCGACCGCTACACGCGCCAGCGCCGCCCGGTCCAGATCGAGTACGTCCAGGAAATCACCATCCGCAACAAGCGTCTGGTCGAGGAGAAAGACCCGGCGGTGCGGACGGAGCGCCAGGACGCGGTGCGCCGGCTCGGCGCCGACCCCAAGGCGGCGTTCAGCTATCTGATGAACACCTCGATGATCAACATGGTACGCAAGGCGGCGACGATCGACTAGCGCCGCGCTTGACCGCCCGCCGCACGATCCGTCAGCATGACGGTCGATCGAGAACCGCTAGGACACAGGGAGGCGGCGTGATGAACAGGGTGGTCGCACTCGCAGTCGCGGTCGTCGGCACGCTCGCCGCGACCATGGCATCGGCCCAGACCAAGTGGCAGATGCCGACGCCCTATCCGCCGACCAATTTCCACACCGTCAACATCCGCCAGTTCGTCGACGAGATCAAAGCGGCGACCAATGGCGGGCTCGACATCGCCGTGCACGCGGCCGGCAGCCTCCTGCCGCTGCCGCAGATCCTCCGCAACGTGCAGACCGGCGACGTGCAGATCGGCGAGATCCTCCTGAGCGCGCTCGAGAACGAGGACGCGATATTCGGTGCCGACGCGGTGCCGTTCCTGGTGACCGGATACGAGGCGGCCGAGCGCCTCTACCGCGCGCAGAAACCGCTCCTCGAACGCCGCCTCAACCAGCGCGGCGTGCGGCTCCTCTACGCGGTCGCGTGGCCGCCGCAGGGCTTCTACGCCGCGAAGCCGCTCGCGACGCTCGCCGACGTCAAGGGCCTCAACTTCCGCTCCTACGGGCCCGGCGCCGCGCGCTTCGGCGAGATCGTCGGCGCCAATGTCTCCACCATCCAGGCGGCGGAGCTCTCACAGGCGCTCGCGACGGGACGCATCAACGCGATGATCACCTCGAGCGTCACCGGCAACGACTCGCGGGTCTGGGAGAGCCCGGTCAGATGGTATTACGAGCTCGATGCCTGGGTGCCGAAGAACGCGGTGATCGTCAACGAACGCGCGTTCCAGGCGCTCGCCGAGCCGGCGCGCGGGGCGGTCCTCAAGGCGGCGGCCGCGGCCGAGACGCGCGGCTGGCAGGCGAGCCGCGAGGCCTCGGCGAAGGGTCTCGAGGGTCTCCGCCAGAACGGCGTGCGCGTTGAGAAACCGAGTGCGGCGCTCGCGACCGAGTTCCGCGCCCTCGGCGCCCGGTTGGCCGCCGACTGGGAGGGACGCGCGGGCGCCGAAGGCCAGGCGCTCCTCGCACCGTTCAAGCAGTAGCGGCGCCACCGGTGCGGCGCGCGCTCCGCGCGCTCTACGACGCCTGCGGCGCGCTCGCGGGCGCGTCGCTCGTCCTCATGTTCGCGATGATCGCGCTCAACATCGCGGGCGGCCAGTTCGGCTTCTTCATCCGCGGGCTCGATGCGCTCGCGGGCTATCTGATGGCCGCCGCCATCTTTCTCGCCCTCCCCTACACGTTCAAGGCAGGCGAGCACATCCGCGTGACGCTCCTTATCCAGCGCCTCGCGCCCGGCGCCAGGCGGGCGGTCGAGATCGGCTGCCTCGTGGTCGGCCTCGGCCTCGCCGCGCTCCTCGCCTGGGCGTCGATCCGCCTCGCCTGGCTGTCATGGGTGTTCGGCGACATCTCGCAGGCGACCGACCGGATGCCGCTGTGGATCCCGCAGGTGCCCTTCGCGTTCGGCGCGCTGATGCTCGCCGTCGCCTTTCTCGAAGACCTCGTCGACGCACTCCGTGGCCGCCGCGTGCCCCCTCGTGCCAGTGACGTGCCGGCGCATGTCGAATAGAGGTCGCTGATGGGCATCGGCGCCACCGCGATCCTGGTCGTCGCGCTGCTCGTCCTTCTCGGTGCCGGGGTCTGGATCGGCCTCTCTTTGCTCGGCGTCGGCTGGCTCGCCATGGCGCTCTTCACCGACCGGCCGATCGTCAACCTGCTCGGCAACAAGGTGTGGGAGGCGTCGTCGACCTGGACCTTGACGGCGCTGCCGCTGTTCATCTGGATGGGCGAGATCCTGTTCCGGTCGCGGCTCGCGGAGGACATGTTCCGCGGGCTCGCGCCGTGGATGGCGCGATTGCCGGGCCGGCTTCTCCACACCAACGTCGTCGGCTGCACGATCTTCGCGGCGATCTCGGGCTCGTCGGCGGCGACCTGCGCGACCATCGGGCGGATCACGGTGCCGGAGCTCCGCGCGCGCGGCTATCCCGAGCGCATCGCCATCGGCACGCTCGCCGGCGCCGGCACGCTCGGTCTCCTGATCCCGCCCTCGATCATCATGATCGTCTACGGCGTCATCGCCGATGTGTCGATCGGCAAGCTGTTCATCGCGGGCGTCGTGCCGGGGCTCCTCCTCGCCTTGTTCTTCAGCGGCTACATCGTCGTGTGGTCGCTCCTCCATCCGGGTGCGATCCCGCGCGAGACCATCCGCCTGTCGTTCGCCGAGCGCATCCGCGCCGGGCGCCATTTGATCCCGGCGGTGCTTCTCATCCTCGCCGTCCTCGGCTCGATCTACACCGGCATCGCGACGGCGACGGAATCGGCCGCGCTCGGCGTGCTCGGCGCGCTCGCCCTGTCGGCGATCCAGGGCTCGCTCGACCGCGCGACATTCGTCGCGGCGCTGATGGGGGCGACGCGGCTCACCTGCATGATTGGGCTGATCCTCGCCGGTGCGGCCTTCCTCACGCTCGCGATGGGCATCTCGGGGCTGCCGCGCGAGATCGCCGAGGCGATCGACCGCGCCGATCTCTCGGTCGGCGCGTTCATCGCCGTGCTCGCGGTCTTCTACGTCGTGCTGGGTTGCTTCCTCGACGGCATCTCGATGGTGGTGCTCACGGTCGCGGTCCTCCTGCCGGCGATCCAGAAGCTCGGCATCGACCCGGTGTGGTTCGGCATCTTCGTCGTCGTCGTGGTCGAGATGGCGCAGATCACCCCGCCGGTGGGATTCAACCTGTTCGTGCTCCAGGGGCTCACCGGCCACCAGATAACGACGATCGCCGCCGCCGCGCTTCCGCTGTTCTTCCTGATGGCCTTGCACGTGGCGCTGATCACGGTCTTTCCCGGGATCGTCACGTTCCTGCCCGATTCGATGATCGGGACCGGACGATAGGAGGCGCGCGGCGAAACGGAAAGGGGCGCCCGCGGGCGCCCCTCCGGCTGTCGTCCGCTTCGACCGCGCTCAGGCGTCGCCGCGCCGCTCGCGATAGAGCCCGAGCTTCTTCTGGATCGGGAGGTCGGAGAAGCTGAACAGGTAGCTGTCCGAATCCGCCTTGTGGTGATGGTGGCACCAGGCCGGCACGACGAACACGTCGCGCGGGCCCCAGGTCAGCACCGTGTCGCCGACGATCGTCTTCCCGTGCCCCTCGACGACGTTGTAGACCCACGCCGCCGTCGACTGGTAGGTCGCGCCGTGGAAGCCCTTGGGCAGGCGCTGCATGTAGGTCGAGATCGTCGCCATCACCGGACCGCCGGTCGCCGGGCTGACATATTCCATCTTCACACCGTGGCAGGCGTCCTGGTCGCGCGAGCGGGCGAGCCGCTCGAGCGCGCTCCGCGTCTCGGCATAGCGGTAGTGGAAGATCGGCGAATGCTGGCTCGGCACCTGGGCGCCGAACGGCAGCATGTTGACGCCGTAGCGCGCGATGTTGTCGCCGGCCTCGTGGCCGGGCGGGAAGGACTCGGCCGGATAGGGTTCGGCGAAGACCGGCCCGAGATAGCGGACGAGCGGAATGTCGAGCCCGTCGAGCCACACCACCGGCACGTCGCCGTGGTGGCCGTGGTCGTGCCAAACCCAGGACGGCGTCAGGATCAGATCGCCCCGCTCCATATAGGCCTTTTCGCCGTTGATCGCCGTGTAGGCGCCGGTGCCTTCGACGATGAAGCGGAGCGCCGACGGGCTGTGGCGATGGGCAGGCGCGATCTCGCCCGGCATGATGAGCTGGAGGCCGGCATAGAGCGCCTCGGTGATGCGGGATTCGCCGCGCATCGTGGGGTTCTCGAGCACCAGCACGCGGCGCTCGGCCTCGGCGGCCGAGATCTGGTCGGCCGATTCGAGAAGATGGCCGCGCAGCTTGTCGTAGTGCCAGACATGCGGGCTCGCCTGGGTCACCGGCTCGTGGCTGAGGAGCTTGTGCAGCACCTCCCACAGCGGCGCCATGTGGAACTTGTCGATCCGGCCGTAATAATCGGCCCGGGCGTTGGTGGTTTCGGGTTTGGCGTCGAGTGCCCGTGACATCGCTCGGTCTCCTCCGCTGGCGCTCATATCATAGTGGTACCGGCACCCGGAGCGTGGCAAGACCCGCGCACCACGAGGCCCTGCGCCGCCTTGCCGCGCCCGGCCCCGGGTCAGGACGGATGGCCGACCGTTCGCGGTCCGGCCGGGGTCCCGGCGACATGCCGGGCGGCGACGAGCCGGGCCGCGATCTCCTCGACCCGGCGGGCATTCTCGGCCCAGGTGAGGCCGCGGCTCTCGATCGTCCGCACCGCGCCGGCTCCGAGCCGCGCGCGGAGCGCCGCATCGGCGCAGAGCCGCTCCAGCGCGGCGCGGAACGCCCCCGGCGCAGCGGAATCGAACAGGAGCGCGTCGTGGCCGTCGCTCAAGATCTCGCGGATGTTGGCGGTATCCGGCGCCACGATCGCACAGCCGGTCGCCATGTACTCGAACAGCTTGAGCGGCGAGGCATAGGCGACGACGTCCGGTTGCAGCGCGATGTCGAAGGCGGCGACGTAGTCGCCGATCGCCTCGCGCTGGACGAGGCCGGCGAAGCTCACCCGGTCGCCGACGCCGCGCCGGCTTGCCGCAGCCTCGAGCTCGGCGCGCGCCGGGCCGTCGCCGACGACGAGGAAATGGAGACTCCGATCAGCCGCCTCGGCGACGACGTCGATCACGCGCTCGAGGCCGTGCCAGGGCCGCATGAAGCCGGTAAAACCGAGGACGAGCCTGCCGCCGAGACCGAGCGCTGCCTTGGCCGCCGCGTCGCCGGCGCGGCGCGTGAATCGCGCCGGGTCGATCCCGTTGGCGATGACGGTGATTCGGCTGTCGGGGACCCCGGCGGCGCGGAGCTCTCCGGCGAGAACCTCGGTCACCGGCAGCACCATGTCGCCGCCACGCCAGACGCTCCGCTCCGACCAGCGCGCGAGGCCGGCGAGCGCGAGACCGTCATGGCGGGCCCGCTCGGCGACGAGCGGTGCGGTGACCTCGAGGATCAGCGGCAGCCCGGTCCGCCGCGCCGCCCAGATGCCGGCCGGGAAGAACAGGTTGTAGCGCTCGTAGATGATGTCCGGGCGGTGAGTGCGGATCGCCGCCATGAGCCTGCGGAAGGCATGCGCGGCGTAACCGAGCTCGGCGAGCTCGTAGAGCGCCTTCGGCACCCTGCGCTTCAGGGTCGCGACGATACCCGCCTCGGCGCCGAACGCCTCGCGCGCATGCGCCTCGGGGCCGACGACGACGATATCGTGGCCGCGATGCTCGAGCGCGTGGATCAGCTCCTCGATGTGGACGGCCTGGCCGTCCTTGGAGCGCGTGCGGTGATGATAGAGGATCTTCACGACGCTACCGCTGCCGACCGCCGCGCGATCGCGTCGAACAGAGAGATCTGGCCCGCCGTCGTCGCGTCCCAGCTGAATCCTTCGGCATAGGCGCGCGTCGCCGCACGGGCGGGCAGCGCATCGAGGAGCGCCCCGACGGCGGCCGCGATCGCCGCCGGCGTCCGTTCCGAGAAAAGCCGGCCCGCCTCCGGCGCCGCGACGACCTCGGGCGTCCCCCACACGTTCGACGCCGCGACCGGGGTGCCGCAGGCCATCGCCTCAAGGAGGACGTTGGCCCAGCCCTCGCGGCTCGATGCGAGAACGAGCACATCGGCGGCGCGATAGACGTCGGGAAGCCGTCCGTGCGCGAGCCTGCCGAGGAACTGTCAACGGCGGTCTGATTCCAGGCCAGCGTGGCGGAGTAAAAGCAGGCCAGTGGGGATGAACGATGCGGCGACAATGGCTCCTCTAGTGATCACGGTGACCCTCCCACTTACGATCCGGACCGATCACGTCTCCGCGTCGCGCCGAGGCGAGAGCATGATCCGGCTTGCCTGCATCGGCTGTGACCGTTCCGCGACCGGTCACACGCCGTGGTAGTCGCGATACCAGGCGACGAAGCGCGGCACGCCGTCGTCGATCGGCGTCTTCGGCACGAAGCCGATGTCGCGGCTGATCGCGGTGATGTCGGCATAGGTTTCCTTGACGTCGCCGGGCTGCATCGGCTCGAGCATGATCTCGGCCTTGCGCCCGAGCGCGCGCTCGAGCACGGCGATCAGGCGCATCAGCGGCTCCGAGCGATGGTTGCCGATATTGTAGAGCCGGTGCAGCGTGCCCGCCTCGCGCAGCGGCGGATGATCGAGCGAGCCGATGATGCCGGCGACGACGTCATCGACATAGGTGAAGTCGCGCCGCATGTCGCCATGGTTGAACACGTGGATCGGCCGCCCCTCGCTGATCGCCTTGGTGAAGATGTAGAGCGCCATGTCCGGCCGGCCCCACGGGCCGTAGACAGTGAAGAACCGGAGACCGGTCTGCGGCAGCCGATAGAGATGGCTGTAACAGTGGCTCATGTGCTCGTCGGCCTTCTTGGTCGCGGCATAGAGCGAGACCGGCGTGTCGGTCGGGTCATCGACCGAGAAGGGCAGCTTGGCGTTGCCGCCATAGACCGAGCTCGAGCTGGCATAGACCAAATGCTTCAGGTTTTCGAGATGGCGGCAGTACTCGAGGATCACCATGTGGCCGATCAGATTCGCCTCGACATAGGCGAACGGATGATCGAGCGAGTAGCGCACGCCCGCCTGCGCCGCGAGATGCACGACGCGATCGACGTCGCAGCCCCGGAGCGCGGCCGCGAAGGCGGCGCGGTCGGCGATATCGACCTTGATGAAGGTGAAATCCGGCATCTGTGCGAGCCGGGCGAGCCGCGCCTTCTTGAGCACCACGTCATAGTAGTCGTTGACGTTGTCGATGCCGATCACCCGCTCGCCGCGCGCGAGAAGCGCGGTCGAGACGTGATAGCCGATGAACCCGGCGGCCCCGGTGACGAGGACGGACATGGTGTGTGGTGATCCCCCGGTCGAACCCGATACGCTTTACCCGGAGCGGCGTCAATTCATCGTTAACCGCGCGGCGACCCGGTGCGCCCGCACGCGGTCGCGCACCATGCGGAGCGCCAGCGCGAGAACGGCCCCGGTGACGATGCCGCCGGCATTCATCAGGAGATCTTCGAGCTCGGCCTCACGGCTGTAATAGAAGCTCTGGAGTGCTTCGGTCGTGAACGCGAAGACGACGAGATGGCCGGTCGTGCGCGCGACGGCGCCGGGGCGATCGAGGACGAGAAGGAATGCCGCGATCACGAAGGCGATGAAATGAGCGATCGGGCCGGTCCCGAACGACGCCGGCCAGACATAGAACGTCGTGCGGTCCATCGCCGCGCCGGGCGGCGTGCGGAGGGGCACGCGCTGATCCGCGGACGGTGCGGCGCGCGGCGGCGCGGTTGCGGCCGGTGCGGCCGTGCCGGCGGTGGCCGCGACCTCGGGCTCCTTCGGACCGTCGTCGGCTGCAACGGCCGCGGTGCCTGCG
>VGEU01000034.1 GCA_016869145.1 Alphaproteobacteria bacterium
GGCACCGCGGACCCGACGACGACTGTGGCAGCAGATCGGACGCTTGGTCGGCACCTTCACCGAACTCGAATGCCGAAACTTCTTCCGTCACGCCAGATATGCTGCAACCTGACCGGATACCGCTCTAGAGCCTAATCCGGCGCGGCGGGGCCCGGCTCGCCCGCTCAGGCCGCCTCGGTCCCGCCGACGGTGAGGTTGTCGACAAGGAGCGTCGGCTGGCCGACGCCGACCGGCACGCTCTGGCCGTCCTTGCCGCAGGTGCCGACGCCCGTGTCGAGGCGCATGTCGTTGCCGATCAGCCGCACCCGGGTCAGGACGTCGGGACCGTTGCCGATGAGGGTCGCTCCCTTGACCGGGCGGCCGACCTTGCCGCCCTCGATCAGATAGGCCTCGGCGGCCGTGAACACGAACTTGCCGGAGGTGATGTCGACCTGCCCGCCGCCGAAATTGACGGCGTAGAGCCCCTTGTCGACCGAGCGGATGATCTCCTCGGGGCTCGCCGTGCCGCCAAGCATGTAGGTATTCGTCATGCGCGGCATCGGCGCATGGGCGAAGCTCTGCCGGCGGCCGTTCCCGGTCGGCGCGACGCCCATCAGCCGCGCGTTCAGCCGATCCTGGAGATAGCCCTTGAGGATGCCGTCCTCGATGAGCACGGTATTGCCCGAGCGCGTCCCCTCGTCGTCGATGGTGATCGAGCCGCGGCGATCGGCGAGCGTGCCGTCGTCGACCACGGTGACGCCCGGGGCCGCGACGCGCTGGCCGAGGAGGCCGGCGAAGGCCGATGTGCCCTTGCGGTTGAAATCGCCCTCGAGCCCGTGGCCGATCGCCTCGTGGAGTAGGACGCCGGGCCAGCCGGGGCCGAGGACGACGGGCATCTCGCCGGCGGGCGCCGGCACCGATTCGAGATTGACCAGCGCTTGACGCAACGCCTCGCGCACCTGCGCCTGCCAGGTCGCCTCCTCGATGTAGAAGCGGTAGGACCGCCGGCCGCCGGCGCCGTGCGAGCCGGCCTCCATGCGGTCGCCCTCGCCGACGACGACCGAGACGTTGACGCGGACGAGGGGCCGGATGTCGGCGGCACGGCTGCCATCGGCGCGGATGATCTGAACCGCCTGCCACTCGCCCGAGATCGAGGCCGAGACCTGGCGCACGCGGGCGTCGAGCCCCCGGGCATAGGAATCGATCGCCGCGAGAAGGGCGACCTTGCGGTCGAAGCCGATCTCGGCGAGCGGATTGTCGTCGGTATAGAGCGCGACATTGGTGCCGGCCGGCGCCAGCGCCATGGTGCCGGCGTGGCCCTGGCGCACCGATTTCACCGTCGCGGCCGCGCGCTGGATCGCGGCCGCGTCGAGGACCGAGGCGTGGGCATAGCCGGTCGTCTCGCCGGCGACGGCGCGGAGCCCGAAGCCCTGCGTCGTGTCGAACGAGGCGGTGCGCAGCCGCCCGTCGTCATAGGCGATCGCCTCCGACTGGCGGTATTCGAGGAACAGCTCGCCATCGTCGCAACCGCGAAGCGCATCGCCGACGAGACGCTCGACGGCGCTCCTCTCGAGGCCGGCGCGAACGAAGAAGAGATCGTCGGTCAGGGCGAGATCGGGCATGCGGGAATCCTCTCCGGTCGGGAACGCGCGTGCGTGCAGCACCAATATGGGACGGCGCCGGCGCAAAGTCACCGACGCGGCGGAACCCGCGCGCGTGAGCGCCGCGCCGGGCGCCCCGCGCATCCGATGCGACATTCGGTCGCGTGGTTCGCGCGCCGCGGGGAGCGATCGGGAGCCCGTGTTAAGAACCCATGAGGCGGCGGGCCGTGGTGGGTCGTGGCGGGCCATTGTGTCGCACCGTGACGCTCGCGGTTGAGGGGCGATGGGGGCATCGTTATGTTCGCCTCACCTTGCGTACCCACCTCGCGTATTGGCGTCGCCGCCGCGCC
The DNA here is from genome assembly GCA_016869145.1 of Alphaproteobacteria bacterium. GTDB lineage: Bacteria > Pseudomonadota > Alphaproteobacteria > MPNO01 > VGEU01 > VGEU01. Next base: position 1,931 of record VGEU01000034.1, read on the forward strand.
CGCGCGACGGCCTTTTCGGGGCAATGGAGACACGGAACTCGGTGATGTCGTTCTATCAGCGACTGGCTCTCCTGTTGTGCGGCCTGGTGACCGCCGGCACCTTCGGATTTTCGGGTAGCGCGGCCGCCGACCCGCCGGTCGCCTGGCAATGGGATCTCAACAAGCCCGCGACCGATCTGATGCGGGAGATCGTGAGTTTCCACAACGCGCTGCTGATCGTCATCACGTTGATCAGCCTCTTCGTCCTGGTGCTCCTCGTCTACGTGTTCATCAAGTTCAACGCCAAGGCGAATCCGAAGGCCTCCAAGACGACGCACAACACCGTGATCGAGGTGCTGTGGACGGTCATCCCGGTCGTCATCCTGGTCGCGATCACGGCGTCGTCGTTCCGCCTCCTCTACCACCAGGACGTCGTGCCGAAACAGACCGACATGACGATCAAAGCGATCGGCAAGCAGTGGTACTGGTCCTACGAGTATCCCGACCACGGCAATTTCACCTTCGATGCGCTGATGGTGCCGGACAAGGAGCTTAAGCCCGGCCAGCCGCGTCTCCTCCAGACCGACAACGTGGTGGTGGTGCCGGTCAACGCGACGGTGAAGGTCCTGATCACCGCCGCCGACGTGATCCACGCCTGGACGGTGCCCTCCTTCGGCGTCAAGGCCGACGCCGTGCCGGGTCGGACGCAGGAGCGCTGGTTCAAGGCCGACCGCGAGGGGACCTTCTACGGCCAGTGCTCGGAGCTCTGCGGCGTCAACCATGGCTTCATGCCGATCACGGTCGAGGTCGTGTCGAAGCAGAAATTCGACGCCTGGGTCACCGAGGCCCGGCGCAAGTTCGCCCGCGACGACCAGGCGCCGCCGCGCCAGGTCGCCGAAATCGCCCAGCCCAGCAACTAGTAGCCGCGGGAAAGAACCATGAGCGACGCCCACGCGCACGGACACGGCCATCACGACGCGCACCACCCGACCGGTTGGCGCCGGTTCGTCTATTCGACGAACCACAAGGACATCGGCACGATGTATCTGATCTTCGCCGTCGTCGCGGGGATCATCGGCGGTGGCATGTCGGTCCTGTTCCGCATGGAGCTCGCCGAGCCCGGCGCGCAGGTCCTCGGTGGCGATCACCAGTTCTTCAACGTGCTCGTCACCGCGCACGGCCTGATCATGGTGTTCTTCATGGTCATGCCGGCGATGATCGGTGGCTTCGGCAACTGGATCGTGCCGCTGATGATCGGGGCGCCCGACATGGCGTTTCCGCGCATGAACAACATCAGCTTCTGGCTCCTGATCCCGTCCTTCCTCTGCCTGCTGGCGGCCGGCTTCGTCGCCGGCGGCGCGGGCACCGGATGGACGGTCTATCCGCCACTGTCCTCGAACGAAGGCCATCCCGGCCCCGCGGTCGACTTCGCGATCTTCTCGCTCCATCTCGCGGGGGCGTCCTCGATCCTGGGCGCGATCAACTTCATCACTACGATCTTCAACATGCGGGCGCCCGGCATGACGCTCCACCGCATGCCGCTGTTCGTGTGGTCGGTGCTGGTGACGGCGTTCCTTCTCCTCCTGTCGCTTCCAGTGCTCGCCGGCGCGATCACGATGCTGCTCACCGACCGCAATTTCGGCACCACCTTCTTCAAGGCGGCCGGCGGCGGCGATCCCGTCCTCTACCAGCATCTGTTCTGGTTCTTCGGTCACCCGGAGGTCTACATCCTGATCCTCCCGGGCTTCGGCATCGTCAGCCAGATCGTCTCGACCTTCTCGCGGAAGCCCGTGTTCGGCTATCTCGGCATGGCCTATGCCATGGTCGCGATCGGCTTCGTCGGCTTCATCGTGTGGGCGCACCACATGTACACGGCCGGCATCGGCGTCGACACCAAGGCCTATTTCACCGCCGCGACGATGGTCATCGCGGTGCCGACCGGCGTGAAGATCTTCAGCTGGATCGCGACCATGTGGGGCGGCTCGATCGAGTTCAAGACGCCGATGCTGTGGGCGATCGGCTTCATCTTCCTGTTCACCGTCGGCGGCGTCACCGGCGTCGTCCTCGCCAACGCCGGCATGGATACCGCGCTCCACGACACCTATTACGTCGTCGCGCACTTCCACTACGTCTTGTCGCTCGGCGCCGTGTTCGCGATCTTCGGCGGCTTCTACTACTGGCTGCCCAAGATGTGCGGGCGGATGTATCCGGAAGGGCTCGGCAAGCTCCACTTCTGGATCACCTTCGTCGGCGTCAACGTTACGTTCTTCCCGATGCACTTCTCGGGTCTCGCCGGCATGCCGCGTCGCGTGCCGGACTACCCGGATGCGATGGCGGGCTGGAACCAGATCTCGAGCTACGGCTCCTATATCTCGGCGATCGGCGTTCTTCTCTTCATCTATATCTGCATCCGGACGTTCACGGCCGGGGCGAAGGTGGCGGAGAATCCGTGGGGCGAGGGCGCGACGACGCTCGAGTGGACATTGTCCTCGCCGCCGCCGTTCCACAGCTATGACGAGCTGCCGCATATCGCCGAAACGGGCCGCCACTAGGACCCGGGGGAACGGACGAGCGTGAGCGATCAGCCGCTGGTTCTGACGGCGCATGAGACCAAGGCGGCCGTGGGCGCGGTGCCCGCGGTCGCCGACTACGTCGCGCTTCTCAAGCCGCGGGTCATGTCGCTCGTCGTGTTCACCGGGCTCGCCGGCATGATCCTCGCGCCTCAGCCGGTCCATCCCGCGATCGGCCTCGTCGCCATCCTCTGCATCGCGGTCGCGGCCGGGGCGTCGGGTGCGCTCAACATGTGGTACGAGCGCGATGTCGATGCATTGATGGCGCGCACCCGGCATCGTCCGCTGCCCGCGGGGCGCATGGCGCCGGGCGATGCGCTCGGCTTCGGCGTCGTGCTCGCGGTCGGCGCGGTCACCGTCATGGGGCTCGCCGCCAACTGGCCGGCGGCGGCCCTGCTCGCGCTCACGATCGCGTTCTACGTCTTCGTCTATACGATCTGGCTCAAGCGCCGGACGCCGCAGAACATCGTGATCGGCGGTGCCGCCGGCGCGTTCCCGCCAATGGTCGGCTGGGCCGCGGCATCGGGCGATGTGACGCTCGGCTCGATCTCGCTGTTCGCGCTGATCTTCATGTGGACGCCGCCGCATTTCTGGTCGCTCGCGCTCTACCGCTCGGACGACTATGCGCGGGCCGGCATCCCGATGCTTCCCGTCGTCGCCGGCATGCGCGAGACGCAGCGCCAGATCCTCATCTACGCGCTCCTTTTGGTGCCGGTCTCGTTCGGACCCTACGTCGCGGGCGTCGGCGGCTGGTTCTATGCCGCGCTCGCGACGCTCCTCGGCGGCTTGTTCGTCGCCGGCGCGGTCGCGGTCTGGCGCAACGCCTCGGAGCGGAACGCGCGGCGGCTGTTCGGTTTCTCGATCCTCTATCTCTTCCTTCTCTTCGCGGCGCTGATCGCCGAGCGCCTCGTGGGCGGGATCGCGTGGAGATGACCGCCGTGACGCGGCCGGACGACAGGAAGAGGACCCGGTCGCGCAACCTAGCGCTCCTCGCCGTATTGGCGGGGCTCGTCGTCCTCTTCTATGTCGTGACGATCGTCAAGATGTCGGGCGGGAGCAGCTGATGACCGACGTGCTTGCGACGCGCAACCGGCGCACGATGACGATATGCGGGCTCGTCGTCGGCGCGATGGTCGGCCTCTCCTTCGCATCCGTGCCGCTCTACCGCCTGTTCTGCCAGATCACCGGCTTCGGCGGCACGACCCAGGTGGCCGAGCGCGCGCCCGATCGCGTCCTCGACCGCATGGTGACGGTGCGGTTCAACGCCGACGTCGAGCGGGCGCTCGGCTGGCGGTTCGAGCCGGTCGAGCGGACGATGCGGGTTCGTATCGGCGAGCAGACGCTCGCCTTCTACCGCGCGCGCAACATCTCGGGTGCGCCGACCACCGGCACGGCGACGTTCAACGTCACGCCGGAGAAGAGCGGGCTCTACTTCAACAAGATCGAGTGCTTCTGCTTCACCGAGCAGACGCTCGCGGCCGGCGAGGAGGCGGATTTCCCGGTCTCCTTCTTCGTCGATCCCGCGCTCGTCGACGACCGCAATGCCCGCGACGTCACCGAGATAACGCTCTCGTATTCGTTCTTTCTCGTCCGCGACAAGGCCGCCCAGGCGCCCGTCCGCGTGACGAGCGCGTCCGCCGCGTCCCCGTCGAACTGAGAGACCGAGCCATGGCATCTCCCGCCGCCTCAAGCGCCGCATCGGCCAATCGCTACGGGCCACAGGGCAACAAGCACCCCTACCATCTCGTCGATCCGAGCCCGTGGCCGGTGATCGGCTCGGTCGCCGCGGGCGTGCTGGCGCTCGGCGCCATCTTTTACATGCACGATGGTCCGAAGTGGGTGATCGGCGTCGGATTCCTCCTCGTCTTCGTCACGATGTGGTTCTGGTGGCGCGACGTCATCCGCGAGGCGACACACCAGGGCCATCACACCGGCGCGGTGCAGATCGGGCTCCGCTACGGCATGGCGCTGTTCATCGCCTCCGAGGTGATGTTCTTCGCCGCCTGGTTCTGGGCCTATTTCAATGCCGCGCTGTTCCCGACGGAGGCGATCGAGAAGACCTGGCCGCCGCCGACGGTCGCGACCTTCGATCCGTGGGACCTGCCGTTCCTCAACACCCTCATCCTCCTGATGTCGGGCGTCACCGTCACCTGGGCCCATCACGCGCTCAAGGAAGGCAACCGCGAACATCTGATCCAGGGTCTCGCGCTCACCGTCCTGCTCGGCCTCACCTTCACCGGCGTGCAGGCCTACGAGTACGGTCACGCCGCGTTCGGCTTCCGTGACGGCATCTACTCGTCGACGTTCTACATGGCGACTGGCTTCCACGGATTCCATGTGATCGTCGGCACGGTTTTCCTCATCGTGTGCTTCTTCCGCACCCTCAAGGACCATTTCAAGCCGGAGCATCATTTCGGCTTCGAGGCGGCGGCGTGGTACTGGCATTTCGTCGACGTGGTGTGGCTGTTCCTGTTCTGCTGCATCTACTGGTGGGGCGCCGGGCCGAACGCTGGCGCGGGCCACTGAGCACGCAGCGATTCGGCTACGTCTCTCCCTACGCGGCGGGGCTCCGGTGCCGGTGCCCGCGTTGCGGCCGCGGGCACCTTTTCGAGGGCCTGCTCTCGGTCCGGCCGATCTGCGAGGTGTGCGAACTCGATCTCTCCGCCCATGACACGGGCGACGGGCCGGCCGTGTTCGCGATCTTCCTGATCGGCTTCATCGTCGTACCGCTCGCGCTCGCGGTCGATGCCCTGTTCGAGCCGGCGTTCTGGGTCCACATCGCTCTCTGGCTGCCGGTCGTCTCTCTCTTGGCGATCGCGTTTCTGCGTCCGATGAAGGCGACGCTCGTCGCGCTCCACTACAAGAACTTCAAGCACCACTATGGGCCGGGCTGAACGCGGCGGGTTCCGGCCGCGGCTCGTGCCGACGCTGATCGCGGTGCCGGCGGTCCTGGTCCTGGCCGGGCTCGGCACTTGGCAGCTCGACCGCCTCGCCTGGAAGACGGCGCTCAACGAGGAGCGCGCGGCGCGTCTCGCCCTGCCGCCGGTCCGCCTCGACGCGCCGCCCTCCGCCGCGGTGCCCGAGAGCTTCCGCCGCGTCACCCTCGCCGGACGCTTCGACCATGCGCGCGAATTCCATCTCGGTCCGCGCAAGCACAAGAGCCAGCCCGGCATCCACGTCGTGACGCCGCTCGTGACCGCGGCCGGCTGGACCGTGCTGATCGATCGCGGCTTCGTGCCCGATGCGCTCCGCGACCCGGCGCGGCGCGGCGTGGGCCAGATCGCCGGCCCGACCGAGGTCACCGGTCTGGTGCGCCTGCCGACCGCGCCCGGCCGCTTCACACCGGCGAACGAGCCCGACCGCAACCAGTGGTTCTTCATCGATCTCGCCGCCATGGCCGGACGCGCCGGGGCGGGAACCGTCGCGACGTTCTATGTCGAGGCCGGGCCCGAACCGGTGCCGGGCGGGGTGCCGATCGGCGGGCTCACGCCGGCCCAGCTCCCGAGCAACCACCTGAGCTATGCCCTCACATGGTATACGCTCGCCGTGGCGCTGGTCGCGATCTACATCCTGTCCGAGCGCCGCACGCGACGCCGGGATCCCGACCGATGAAGGCCTATCACGAGCTCGAAGCCATCTTTCGCCGCCGCGGTGTCCTGGGTGGCGTGCAGAGCCTTCTGCACTGGGATACCGCGGTCAATATGCCCGACGGCGCCGCGACGGTGCGCGGCGAGCAGCTCGCCGCGCTCAAGGTGCTGCAGCACGAGCTGATCACCGATCCGCGCGTCGGCGCGTTGATCGAGGCGGCGGCGGGCGTCGACGGGCTCGATCCCTGGCAGCGGGCCAATCTGCGCAAGATGCGGCGGCGTTGGCTGCACGCGACCGCGGTCGATCCCACGCTGATCGAGGCCGAGACGCGCGCCGCGACCGAGTGCGAGATGATCTGGCGCGGCGCGCGCAAGGACGCCGACTTCGCCCGCGTCGCCCCGGCGCTGACGATCCTGGTCGAGCGCGTGCGCGAGACGGCCGCGCGCAAGGCCGACGCGCTCGGCGTCAGTCCCTACGAGGCACTCCTCGATCAGTACGAGCCGGGGCTCGCCACGGCGCGGATCGACACGCTGTTCGCCGATCTCGAGGCGTTCCTCCCCGACTTCCTCGAGCGCGCGCTCGCGCATCAGAACCGCCGGCCGCCGGCGGTCGCCCCGACCGGCCACTTCCCGGTCGAGAAGCAGCGCGCGCTCGGCGTCCGTTTCATGCAGGCGCTCGGCTTCGACTTCGAGGGCGGCCGGCTCGACATCAGCCATCATCCGTTCTGCAGCGGCGTGCCCGAGGATATCCGTATCACCACCCGCTACGACGAGGCCGACTTCACCTCGGCGCTGATGGGTGTCCTCCACGAGACCGGCCACGCGCTCTACGAGAAGGGCCTGCCGGAGGTCTGGCGCAACCAGCCGGTCGGCGGCGCCGTCGGCATGGCGGTGCACGAGAGCCAGTCGCTCCTGATCGAGATGCAGGCCTGCCGCAGCCGGCCGTTCCTCGACTACGCGGCGCCGCTGATGCGCGAGGCGTTCGGCGGCCATGGCCCGGACTGGGAGCCGGAGAATCTGTTCCGCCTCTACACCCATGTCGCGCGGAGCTTCATCCGCGTCGATGCCGACGAGGTGACATATCCGGCGCACGTGATCCTCCGCGATCGCCTTGAGCGCGATCTGATCGCGGGCCGGCTCGCGGTCGCCGACATCCCGGCGGCGTGGAACGACGGCATGGGCGCGATCCTCGGCATCGTGCCCGCGAACGATGCCGAGGGCTGCCTCCAGGACATTCACTGGTACTCGGGCGGGTTCGGCTATTTCCCGACCTACACGCTTGGCGCGCTCGCCGCGGCGCAGCTCTTCCAGGCGGCCTGTCGCACCGTCCCCGCGATTCCGGCGGCGATCGGGCGCGGCGATTTCGGGCCGCTCATCGCCTGGCTCCGCCACCATGTCCACGCCAAGGGCTCGCTCCACGACACCGACGGTCTCCTGCGCGAGGCGACCGGCGAGCCGCTCGGCGCGAGCGCCTTCAAGGCCCATCTCGCTTCACGCTATCTCGCGTGAACCGGTCCTTAACGATGATGGCGGCTTGTCGAGGGACGGCGGCTCCGAGTAGCAAGGGCGCGTTCCATGTCACGACGATCTGAGGCCGGCCCGTTGCGCTATGTCTCGACCCGCGGGACCGCGCCGGCACTCGAGTTCGAGGATGTGCTGCTCGCGGGGCTCGCGCGCGACGGCGGGCTCTACGTGCCCGAGACGTGGCCCGCGCTCGATGCCGCCGCGATCCGCGCCTTCGCCGGGCTTCCCTATGCCGAGCTCGCGCGGCGGATCATGGCGCCGTTCGTCGGCCGACTCGCCGACGACCCCGCCTTCGCGGCGCTTCTCGCCGACACCTATGCCAAGTTCGGCCATCCCGCCGTCGCGCCACTCGCCCAGCTCGCGCCGAACGACTGGCTCCTCGACCTCACCCAGGGTCCGACGCTCGCCTTCAAGGACTACGCGCTCCAGTTCCTCGGCCGCCTGTTCGACCTCGTCCTCGCCCGGCGCGGCGCGCGGATCACCATCGTCGGCGCCACCTCGGGCGACACGGGCTCGGCCGCGATCGAGGCCTGCCGCGACCGCGGGGCGGTCGACGTGTTCATCCTGTTCCCCAACGGCCGGGTCTCGGAGGTTCAGCGCCGCCAGATGACGACGGTGCCGTCGGCCAACATCCACTGCCTCGCGATCGACGGCACGTTCGACGACTGCCAGGCGCTGGTGAAGGCCATGTTCAACGACGCGCCCTTCCGCGATGCGCTCGGCCTCTCGGCGGTCAACTCGATCAATTGGGCCCGCATCATGGCCCAGACCGTCTACTACGTCGCTGCAGCGGTCGCGCTCGGCGCGCCCGACCGGCGGGTCGCGTTCTCGGTGCCGACGGGGAATTTCGGCAACGTCTTCGCGGGCTATGTCGCGGCGCGGATGGGTCTTCCCGTCGAGCGCTTCATCGTCGCGACCAACCGGAACGACATCCTCGCCCGCTTCTATGCATCGGGAACGATGGCGACCGCGGCGGTCGAGCCGTCGCTCAGCCCGAGCATGGACATCCAGGTTTCGAGCAATTTCGAGCGCCTCCTGTTCGACCTCTATGAGCGCGACGCGCGGGTCGTGACCCAGAAGATGGCAGGCTTCGCCGCCGGCGGCGTCCTCACCGCCGAGCGAGAGCGGCTCGCCGCCGCACGGCCCCTCTTCGTCGCGGGCCGCCGCGACGACGAGGAGACGACCGCCGCGATCGCCGCGGTCTGGCGCGAGACCGGTATGCTGATCGACCCGCACACCGCGATCGGCGTCGCGGTCGGACGCGCAGAGCGCCCTGATCCGTCGGTGCCGCTGGTCGCGCTCGCGACCGCGCATCCGGCCAAGTTTCCCGACGCCGTGGTCCGCGCCACGGGCATTCGTCCCGAACTGCCGCCGCGGCTCGGGGACCTCTTCGAGCGCCCGGAGCGCGTGACCGTCGTCGCCAACGATCTCCGCGCCGTCGAACACCTCATCCGCGATCGCGCGCGTATCCGCATCGGCGCCAGGGCGGGCCGCAAGGAGTAGCCATGACCATCCGTCTCGAGACGCTTCCCAACGGGCTCCGCATCGCGACGCAGCGCATGGACACCGTCGAGACCGTGTCGCTCGGCGTGTGGGTCCATGTCGGCACGCGCCATGAGGCGGCGGAGGTCAACGGCGTATCGCATCTGCTCGAGCACATGGCGTTCAAGGGCACCGCGCGACGGAGCGCGCGCCAGATCGCCGAGGAGATCGAAGCGGTCGGCGGCTATCTCAACGCCTACACCTCGCGCGAGATCACCGCCTACACCGCGACCATCCTCAAGGATGACGTCGCGCTCGCGGTCGACATCATCGCCGACATCTTGCAGAACTCGGTGTTCGACGAGACCGAGCTCGCGCGCGAGCGATCCGTCGTGCTCCAGGAAATCGGCCAGGCCGAGGACACGCCCGACGACATCGTCTTCGACCATTTCCAGAAGGCCGCGTTCCGCGACCAGCCGATGGGACGGCCTGTGCTCGGCCCGGCCGAGATCATCGGCGCGATGCCGCGCGCGGCGCTCGTCGATTACATGGGCAGGCACTATGCGCCGCCGCGCATGGTGATATCGGCCGCGGGCAATCTCGACCATCATGGCTTCGTCGATGTGGTGGCGCGCGCCTTCGACCATTTGCCTCCCGGCGGGCGCGGCGATGCCGTGCCGGCGTCCTATGGCGGCGGCGAGGAGCGCGAGGAGCGCGAGCTCGAGCAGGCGCATCTCGTCCTCGGGTTCGAGGGGTTCTCCTACGCCGATCCCGACTACTACGCGCAGTCGGTCTATTCGACGATCCTCGGCGGCGGCATGTCGTCGCGGCTGTTCCAGGAGATTCGCGAGAACCGCGGCCTCGTCTACTCGATCTACAGCTTCAACTCGTCATACGAGGATTCAGGCCTGTTCGGGGTCTATGCAGGGACGGGTCCGGACCAGTTGCCCGAGCTCGTTCCGGTGCTCTGCGAGGAGATTCGCGGCACCTTGGCGGGCGTGACCGACGACGAGATGAAGCGCGCGCGGGCGCAGCTCCGCGCCGGCATCCTGATGTCGCTCGAGAGCACCTCCTCGCGTGCCGAGCAGATCGCGCGCCAGATCATCTTCTTCGGCCGGCCGATCCCGATCGACGAAATCTCGGCCCGGATCATGGCGGTGGATGGTGCCTCCGTGCGGCGCGTCGCCGAACGGATTCTCACCAAGAAGCCGACGCTCGCAGCGGTCGGCCCGCTCGAGCGGCTCGATCCCCTGCCGGCGATCGCGGCCCGTCTTCGCGCCTGAGCCTCAGGCGCGTCCCGCCTGTCCTGACAACATGTGGACGTCGATGCCGAGCTTCTGCATCGCGTCCTCCCAGCGGCGCTCGAGATTGCGACCGAAGATCAGCCGCTCGTCGGCGGGTACCGAGAGCCAGCCGTTCTGCTGGATCTCCTGGTCGAGCTGGCCCGGTCCCCAGCCCGCGTAACCGAGCGCGAGCAGGCTCCGTTCGGGGCCGCCGCCCTGGGCGATCGCGCGCAGGATGTCGACCGTCGCGGTGAGCCCGACCTTGCCGTCGATCAGAAGCGTCGCATCCTGGACGTAGTCGGCGGTGTGCAGGACGAATCCGCGCCCGGTCTCCACCGGCCCGCCGAAATGAACGCGGATCTCGGGCGCCGAGCCGCCGCGATCGATGTTGAGCTGCTCGAGGAGATCGGTGAAGGAGATCTTGTCGATGAGCTTGTTGACCACGAGCCCCATCGCGCCGTCGGCCGTGTGGGCGCAGAGATAGATCACCGTCTTCGCGAAGCGTGCGTCCTGCATCTGCGGCATCGCGATGAGAAGATGGCCGGAGAGATAGCCGCCGTTCGCCTCGTCCTTCGGGTCCTTGCTCATGCGCGCCTTAACCTTGTCGACGGATGGCCGGTACGCGGGTCGGGCCGACACCAAGTTGTGACCGGGATCGGCCCCGACGGCGCCGCTCCCGGTGTCGATATAGGCACCAACTCGACTTATATACTAGGCTGCTTCCGTCGGCGAATTCGTTAATTTTCGAGAGGCATGGGATGCGGATCGGCCGCATCGTCGCGATGATCGCAGCCTGTCTCGTCGCGCTCGTGCCGGGCGCGGCGACGGCCGCCGCCTCGGCGTGGTGGGAAAACGAGCACGGCGCGGTCCGTCTCATCGCGTCGACGGGCGCCGCCGGGGACACGGATCGGCTCGATCTCGGGTTGCACTTCCGCATGCGGCCGGGTTGGAAGATCTATTGGCGCTCGCCGGGCGATGCCGGATTTCCGCCGCAACCCGACTGGGCCGGCTCGTCCAATGTCGCCGAGGTTACGATCGCCTGGCCGGCGCCGATGCGCTTCTCGGTGCTCGGCTTCGAGACTCTCGGCTACGAGAACGAGGTCGTGCTGCCGCTCGTGGTCGAGACCTTCGAGCGCGGCCAGCCGGTCCGGCTCAAGGCATCGGTCCCCTATCTCACCTGCGACGATATCTGCGTTCCCTACGAGGCCGAGCTCGCGCTCACGCTGCCGGCGGGACCGGAGACCTCGACACCCGAAGCGCCGCTGATCGAGCGCTTCCGCACGCACGTTCCGAGTCGCGAGCCCGATGAGCGGTTCGCGATCGTCGCCGCCGCGGCGACGTCGGGCGAGCGGCCGATCCTCGATATCGAGCTTCGCGCCAACAGGCCGCTCGGCCGACCCGACGTCTTCATCGAAGGCCCGCGCGGCCTCACCTTCGCGGCGCCGCGGGTCGAGATCAGGGACGGCGGCCACGGCGCCGTGCTCCGCGTCGCCGTCGCCGGCGACCGCAGCCTCGCCTCGACCCTCGCGGGCCAAACGTTGACACTGACCGCCGTCGACGGCATGCGCGCCGTCGAGCAGACCGTCGCGGTCGCGGCGTCGGCGGTCGTGCCGCTGCCACCGCCGGTCCCGGCGGCGACCGGCCTGTTCGCGATCCTCGCCATCGCTGTGCTCGGCGGGCTTATTCTCAATCTGATGCCCTGCGTCCTGCCCGTCCTTTCGCTCAAGCTCCTGTCGGTCATCGATGCCGGCGGCGTGGCGCCGGCGCGGGTGCGGGCGCGGTTCCTCGCGACGAGCGCCGGCATCGTCGCCTCGTTCCTGGTGCTCGCGGCCGTCGCGGTCGGGCTCAAGGCGGCGGGCCTCGCGGCGGGTTGGGGCATCCAGTTCCAGGAGCCCGTCTTTCTCGCCGTGATGGCTGTCGTTCTGATGCTGTTCGCCGCCAATCTGTGGGGTGCATTCTCGATCGCGCTGCCATCGGCGGTCGCCGATCGCGCCGCGGCGGCAGGCGGCGGGCGCGACGGCCTAGCCGGGCATTTCGCGACCGGTGCCTTCGCAACGCTTCTCGCGACACCCTGCTCGGCGCCCTTCGTCGGCACCGCCGTCGGGTTCGCGCTCGCGCGTGGCGCCGGGGAGATCTATGCCGTATTCGGAGCGCTGGGCATCGGGCTCGCGCTCCCCTATCTCGCGGTCGCGGCGTGGCCGCGGCTTGCGCGCCGTTTGCCGCGGCCCGGACGCTGGATGGTGACGCTCCGGATCGTCCTCGGCCTCGCGCTCGCCGCGACCGCGGTCTGGCTTCTGACCGTTCTCGCGGTCCAGCGCGGCTCGGCGATCGCGGCTGCGGTCGGCGTGGTCGTCGCCGCGATCCCGGCGCTCCTCTTCCTCGCCGCGCGCGGATCCGAATACCGCCGTGCCGCGCGGTCCGGCGTCGCCATGCTCGTCGTGCTGGCACTCGCGCTACCCTCACTCTGGCGCGCCGACCCGCCGGCGGGGCCCGCGACCGTCGCCGATCGCCTGTGGCGCCCCTTCGATACGGCCGCGATCGCGGCGGAGGTCGCCGGTGGCCGCGTCGTCTTCGTCGACGTCACCGCGGAGTGGTGCGTCACCTGCCAAGTCAACAAGGCGGTCGTCCTCGACCGCGCCGACATCCGGCGCCGGCTCGAGGATCGCGACGTCGTCGCGATGCGGGCCGATTGGACGCGGCCCGACCCGGCGATCGCGGGCTATCTCGCGAGTTTCGGCCGCTACGGCATCCCGTTCAACGCGGTCTACGGGCCGGGCAGCCCGTCCGGGATCGCGTTGCCCGAGCTGTTGACCCCGGAGGTTGTGCGCGACGCGATGGATCGCGCGGCGTCGGTTCCTGTCGCCAGCCGGCGCTGAGCCGTCGCGGGGGGGTGACATCCGGTCTCTGAGACCCTATGTCTCAGGGGCTCCTCGCACACAGACATTCGCATCCATCAAGAAAAGGGGACGGCAATGGCGATCAAGGTTGGCGACAAGATCCCGTCGGTCACGCTCAAGACGATGACCAAGGACGGCATGAAGGACGTGAAGACCGACGAGCTCTTCGCGGGCAAGAAGGTGGCGCTGTTCGCGGTGCCGGGTGCGTTCACGCCGACCTGTTCGGCGAAGCACCTGCCGGGCTTCGTCGACAAGGCATCACAGATGAAGGCCAAGGGCGTCGATTCGATCGTCTGCACCGCGGTCAACGATGCGTTCGTGATGGACGCCTGGGGCAAGGCCCAGAATGTCGGCGACAAGGTCATGATGGTGGCCGACGGCTCGGCCGATTTCGCCAAGGCACTCGGCCTCGAGTTCGACCTCGGCCCGCGCGGCCTCGGCATGCGCTCGCAGCGCTATTCCATGATCATCGAGAACGGCGTCGTGAAGAAGCTCAACCTCGAGAACGCCGGCGCGTTCGAGGTGAGCGATGCGGACGCGCTTCTGAAGCAGCTCTGATGCGTCGGGTGGGACGGCCGCGCGCCGTCCCGCCGTCTCGCCGGCCCTCGCGCCCGTGACCCGATCCGGGCCGCCGGTCCACCCGGTCTACAACCCACGAGGTTCCGCCATGCGATGCAATCTTCGTCTCGCGGCCGTCGCCGTTTCATTCGCGCTCGCGGCCACCGCGCCTGCCGCCGTCGCCGGCGAGCTGGTCGGCCAGACCTGGCGTTCGACCCAGTGCCAGAAGCCGAACCCGCCGTCGATCGACCGTACCGATGCGCAGACGCTCAACGATTCGATCATGCGCTACAACGCCTATGTCGCGCAGGTCGAGCTCTATAACAACTGTCTCAAGGCCGAGGCCGAGCGCGACATGCAGATCATCCTCCAGGGCTTCGACGCGGCGCAGGCGGCTGCGATCCGCGAGGTCGAGACGACCCGCCCGCGCGGCACCGAGGCGCGCTGATCGCGGCCTCCGGCGCGGTCACGGCGCGCCGATGATCTCCTTGATCGCGTGACGGGCGAGCGCGTCGGCGCGCTCGTTCTCGGGGTGGCCGGCATGGCCCTTGATCCAGTGCCATGACACGTCGTGGCGACGGACCGCATCGTCGAGCCGTTGCCACAGGTCGATGTTCTTGACCGGCTTGCGGTCGGCGGTCTTCCAGCCCTTCGCCTTCCACGCGTGGATCCAGCGCGTGATGCCGTCCTTGAGGTAGGTCGAATCGGTGTGGACGCGCACTACCGACGGCCGCTTCAGCGATTCGAGCGCGGCGATCGCCGCGGTGAGCTCCATCCGGTTGTTGGTGGTCATTACCTCGCCGCCCGAGAGCTCGCGCTCGTGGCCGCGCCAGCGCAGGATCGCGCCCCAGCCGCCGGGGCCGGGATTGCCGCTGCAGGCGCCGTCGCTGAATATCTCGACCGCCGCATCGGCGGACGCGCGTTCAGCCGAGACCATAGGCGGCGACGTCCGCGACGGACTGGTGGAAGCGCAGGCGGTGGAGATATTCGAGCGGGTCCTTGCGCCGCACCAGCGCGCCTTCCGGGTGGTTGATCCAGTCATAGAGGCGCGTGAGGAGGAAGCGGATCGCCGCGCCGCGCGCGAGCAGCGGCAGCGCCGCGATCTCCGCCGGCTCGAGCGGGCGCACCTTGGCATAGCCGGCGAGGAGGAGGCGCGCCTTCGTGACGTTGAAGCTCGCATCGGGCTCGAAGCACCACGCGTTGAGGCAGATCGCGAGCTCGTAGGCGAGGAAGTCGTTGCACGCGAAATAGAAGTCGATGACGCCGGACAAAGTCTCGCCGAGGAAGAACACGTTGTCGGGGAACAGGTCGGCGTGGATGACGCCCTCTGGTAGCGCGCTCGGCCAGTGCCGGGCGAGATGAGCGAGCTCGGCCTCGAGCGCCTCGGCGAGCCCGGGCTGGACCTCGTGCGCGCGGGCGCGCGTGTCATCATGGAGGCGCTGCCAACCGGCGAGCGACAGATCGTTCGCGCGCCGCATCGGGAAATCGCGCGCGTCGCGGTGGAGCGTCGCCGCCGTCGCGCCGATCGCCCCGCAATGGCGCGGCAGGATGCGTTTCGGCCACATCCCGGTGAGGAAGCTCACCATCGCCGCCGGCCGTCCGCACAGGCTCGCGAGCACCGCGCCGTCGCGGGCGCGTATCGGTCGCGGGCAGGTGAAGCCCTGCGCCGCGAGGTGATCCATCAGGCCGATGAAGTACGGCAGATCGGCGGCGTTCACCCGCCTCTCATAGAGCGTCAGGATGAACGCGGCGCGGTCGGTCTGGACGAGATAGTTGGAATTCTCGATCCCCTCGGCGATGCCCTTGTAGGAGACGAGCGTGCCGACGTCGTAGCGCGCGACGAAGTCGAGGAGATCGTCGTCGGTGACCTCTGTGTAGACGGCCACGGGGTGGTTTCCGGTGCTAGGCCGTGAGCACCCGGGGCAGGCTGAAGGTCATGTCTTCTTTGGTCACGTCGACCTCGCGGACCGCAACGTCGAAGCGCGCTTCGAGCGCGGCGATGAGGTCCTTGACCAGGATCTCCGGCGCTGATGCGCCCGCAGTGAGACCGAGTGTCCGCACGCCGTCGAGCCAGCCGGGATCGAGCTCGCCCGCGTGCTGGATCAGGATCGCCTTGGCGCAGCCGGTCTGTTCCGCCACCTCGGCGAGCCGGCGCGAGTTCGAGGAGTAGGGGGCGCCGATCACGATCAGCGCATCACATTCCGTCGCGATCGCCTTGACCGCGGCCTGGCGGTTGGTGGTGGCGTAGCAGATATCCTCGGTCCGCGGCGCGGCGATCGCGGGGAAGCGGCGTCGGAGCACGGCGACGATCGCGGCGGTGTCGTCGACCGAGAGCGTGGTCTGAGTGACGAAAGCGGGATTGCCGTCGGCCGGGAGCGCGAGCCGCTCGGCCTGCTCGACGTTCTCGACCAGGATGACGGCGCCCTCGGGAAGCTGGCCCATGGTGCCGACGACCTCGGGGTGGCCGGCGTGACCGATCAGGATCACGGTGCGGCCCTGGCGGTGATGGCGCTGGGCGTCGACATGGACCTTGGTGACGAGGGGGCAGGTCGCGTCGAGATAGAACATCTTGCGCGCTTCGGCCTCGGCGAAGACCGATTGCGCGACGCCGTGGGCCGAGAAGACGACCGGGACGTCGGGTGAAACCTCGGCCAGCTCCTCGACGAATACGGCGCCCTTCCGCTCCAGGCTCTCGACGACATGGCGGTTGTGGACGATCTCGTGGCGGACATAGACCGGCGCCCCGTATTTCTCGAGCGCGATCTCGACGATCCGGATCGCACGGTCTACGCCGGCGCAGAAGCCGCGCGGCGCCGCGAGGAGGACGGTCAGCGAAGGCTTGCTCATCGGGTCCGCATATCGTTGGGGTCGGTCGGCGCCGGATCGCGATTCCCTTGTTTATCACCAAGGGCTTCACTACAGTCCGCTGTGCCTCGCAGCGGCGCCCGCAAGGCAGATATATATTCCCGTGAGCGTCGAGGAAAGCAAGGAAGGTAGCCATGGCCGATCCCGTCGTCGCCCAGAAATCGCCCTACGGCACCGAGGTCAAGGCCGGCCAGGAATACTGGTGGTGCGCCTGCGGGCGGAGCGCCAAGCAGCCCTTCTGCGACGGCTCGCACAAGGGCACCGGCATCACGCCGATGCAGTACAAGGCCGACAATGACGCGACCGTATGGTTCTGCGGCTGCAAGGCGACGGCGAAGCAGCCGATGTGCGACGGCTCCCACAAGCGGGTGTGAGCGGACCGGCGTGAACGGTCGCCGTTTCGCCGCGGTCGCGGTCGTCGTCGTCTCCGGCACCCTCGCCGCGTGCGGGTCGCGGGAGCCGCCGCGGCCGTGCCCGGAGGTCCTGATCCCGCGCGATCTCGGCGCGCAGGTGAAGTTCCGTCCCGGGCCCGGGCGCGATGCGACCGATGTCGAGCACGAAGCCAGGATCATCGACTTCCAGGGCAATTGCACCTTCGCGTGGTCCGGCCCGGCGACGGTGACGATCAACGTCTCGGTCGAGGTGCGCCGTGGTCCGGCGGCGACGGCGCCGGTCACCGACGTCGTCTATTTCGCCGCGATCCCTCGGTACTTCCCGAACGAGGCAGGCAA
The DNA here is from genome assembly GCA_016869145.1 of Alphaproteobacteria bacterium. Classification (GTDB taxonomy): domain Bacteria; phylum Pseudomonadota; class Alphaproteobacteria; order MPNO01; family VGEU01; genus VGEU01. The sequence continues at coordinate 19,407 of VGEU01000034.1, forward strand.
GCGGAGCTTTCCGCTCCGGGTCGAGTTCCGCAACAACAACACCCGCGTCGTCCTCCAGGAGGAGGTCCGGCTCAACCTGCCGCTCGGCCCCCGCGAGCCGACCGAGGACTACGTGATCTATCTCGGGCTCCAGCTCACGCCCGACGAGGTCGAGTTCAACCGGAGGCGCTTCCGCGGTTGACCTCGCGGCTCGGCGCACTACTATCGGGCCAGCAGACGATCTCTGCGGGAGAGACCCGTCCCTCGAGGCGGGCGCCGAAGGAGCAACCGGCCCCGGAAACTCTCAGGCAAAAGGACCGCAGGGGGATGGAACTCTGGAAAGCGGGCCGGCGCACGGATCGCACGGCCTCACCGAAGAGGTAAGCCGAGGGCCGCATGGCCCGCGGTGATTCTTTCAGGTCCAAGGACAGAGGGGGCCGTTCGCGCCCGGCATCCGCCGGCGCGGGCACCCCTGTCGGAGGACCGCATGCCCGCGCAGAACGCCGGCCCGAAACGCACCGCGCTCTACGACCTGCACGTCGCGCTCGGCGCCAAGATGGTACCGTTCGCGGGCTACGAGATGCCGGTGCAGTACCGCGCCGGTATCCTCGCCGAGCACGGCCACACCCGCACCGCGGCCTCGCTGTTCGACGTCTCGCACATGGGCCAGGTCGTCCTGCGCGGGCCCGAGCGGGCCGCCGCGCTCGAAGCGCTGGTGCCGGGTGACATCGCCGGTCTCGCGCCGGGCGCGATGCGCTACACGCTGTTCACCAATCGGGACGCCGGCATCCTCGACGACCTGATGGTGACCAATGTCGGCGACTATCTTTTCCTCGTCGTCAACGCGGCGTGCAAGGAGGCTGACGTCGCGCATCTGGTCGCGAACCTCGACCGCGGCACGACGGTCGAGCGGCTCGACGACCGCGGCCTCCTCGCGCTGCAGGGTCCGGGTGCCGCCGGCGCGCTCGAGCGTCTGGTGCCGGGCGTGTCGCGGATGGCGTTCATGACCGCGGCCCCGTTCACGGTCGATGGCGCGCGCGTCGCGGTCACGCGCTCGGGCTATACCGGCGAGGACGGGTTCGAGATCTCCATTCCCGGGGCCGACACGGTTCGGATCGCCGAGCGCATCCTGGCGCTCCCAGGCGTCGCGCCGGCCGGGCTCGGTGCCCGCGATTCGCTCCGCCTCGAGGCGGGGCTCTGTCTCTACGGACACGACATCGACCCGACGACGACACCGGTCGAGGCTGGCCTCGCCTGGACGATCGGCAAGCGCCGGCGCGCCGACGGCGGCTATCCCGGCGCCGATGTCGTCACGCGCGAGCTCGCCCACGGCCCCAAGCGCAAGCGCGTCGGCATCCTTCCCGACGGCAAGGCGCCGGCGCGCGAGGGTACCGCGATCACCGACCCCGCCGGACGCGCGATCGGCACCGTCACCAGCGGCGGCTTCGGCCCGACCGTCAACGGACCCGTCGCGATGGGCTATGCCGAGACCGACCGCGCCGCACCGGGCACGCCGGTCGCGCTCGTCGTCCGCGGCACCCCGCGACCGGCCCGAATCGCGGCGCTTCCGTTCGTGCCGCACCGCTACGCCCGCCCCGCGCAACAGAGAGGAAACGCATGAGCGCGCTCCGCTTCACCAAGGACCACGAGTGGATCCGTCTCGACGGCTCGGTCGCGACGGTCGGCATCTCCGACTACGCGCAGGAGCAGCTCGGCGACGTCGTGTTCGTCGAGCTCCCCGAGATCGGCCGCAAGGTGACGGCGGGCGGTGAGGCGGCGGTCGTCGAATCCGTCAAGGCCGCGAGCGAGGTCTACGCGCCGGTCGACGGCGAGGTGGTCGCGGTCAACGACAAGCTCGGCGACGATCCCGCGCTCGTCAATCGCGCACCGACCGGCGAGGGCTGGTTCATGAAGCTCGCGCTCGCCGATCCGAAGCAGCTCGACGGTCTCATGGATGAGGCCGCCTATCTCAACTATATCGCGGGTCTCGCGTGATGCGCTATCTCCCGCACACCCCGGCCGACCGCCGCGCGATGCTCGCCGCGATCGGCGTCCCCTCGGTCGACAGCCTGTACCGCGACGTGCCGGCGAGCGTGCCGCAGAAGCCGCGCTTCGATCTTCCCGACCATCAAAGCGAGCTCGCGGTCGAGCGCGCGCTCACCGCACTCGCGGAGAAGAACGTCGCGGCCGGCGCGGTGCCGTCGTTTCTGGGCGCCGGCGCCTATCGCCATCACGTGCCCGCGGCCGTTGATCACCTGATCCAGCGCGGCGAGTTCCTCACCTCGTACACGCCCTATCAGCCCGAGGTGTCGCAGGGCACGCTGCAATATCTCTACGAGTTCCAGACACTCGTCGCCGATCTGTTCGGCATGGAGATCGCCAACGCCTCGATGTATGACGGCGCCACCGCGACCGCCGAGGCGGCGTTGATGGCGCGCCGCGTCACGAGGCGCAACCGGATCGTCCTGTCGGGCGGGCTTCACCCGCAGTACCGTGACGTCACGACGACGAGCTTCAAGCATCTCGAGGCGTCCGTCGTGGCCTTGCCACCCGATCCGTCGGGCGGCGAACGCGCCGTCGATGCGATCGATGGCGAGACCGCGTGCGTCGTCGTCCAGTATCCCGACATGTTCGGCCGCATCGCCGATTTGACCGCACTCGCATCCGCGTGCCACGCCAAGGGCGCTCTCCTCGTCGTCGCGGTGAGCGAGGTCGTAGCGCTCGGCCTCATCGAGCCGCCCGGCGCGATGGGCGCCGACATCGTCGCGGCGGAAGGGCGCTCGCTCGGCAACGCGCTCAATTTCGGCGGACCCTATCTCGGCCTGTTCGCGACCCGCGAGCGCTTCGTGCGTCAGATGCCGGGCCGTGTCGTCGGCGAGACGGTCGATGTCGACGGCCGGCGCGGCTGGGTCCTCACCCTATCGACGCGCGAGCAGCACATCCGGCGCGAGAAGGCGACGAGCAACATCTGCACCAATTCGGGGCTCTGCGCGCTCGCGTTCACCATCCATGCCGCCCTTCTCGGCGCCGATGGGCTCGCGCGGCTCGCCGCGCTCAACCACGCGCATGCGGTGCGGCTCGCCGAAAGGCTCGCGCGCATCGCGGGCGTGCGGGTCGTGACGGAGGCGTTCTTCAACGAGTTCACGGTGGTGCTGCCGAAGCCCGCCGTTCCGGTCGTCGAGGCGCTCGCCGCGCGCGGCGTCCTCGGCGGTGTCCCGCTCGCCCGCCTCTACCCCGAGGTGCCTTCCTTCGCCGATCGTCTCCTCGTCGCCGCGACCGAGACCAACACGGAGGCCGACATGGACCGCTTCGCCGCGCTGCTCGCGGAGGTTCTGCAATGACCGCGACCGGACCCGGCACGACAAGCGGCCATCGCGGGCTCCTGTTCGAGGAGCCGTTGATTTTCGAGAGCGGTACGGAAGGCCGCTCGGGCGTCGATCTTCCCGACCCGCCGGCGGTCGCCGATCGCCTCGGCGGGCTCCGCCGGCGCACGGCGCTCGGCTGGCCGGGGCTCTCCGAGCCGCAGGTGATCCGTCATTTCACCCGCCTCAGCCAGAAGAACTACGCGATCGACGCCGGGCTCTATCCGCTCGGCAGTTGCACGATGAAGCACAACCCGCGGCTCAACGAGAAGCTTGCGCGATTGCCGGGCTTCGCCGACATCCACCCGCTGCAGCCGGTCTCGACCGTCCAGGGCGCGTTGGCATTGATCGACACGCTGGCGCGCTGGCTGAAAGCGCTCACCAACATGCCGGCGGTCGCGATGTCGCCGGCGGCGGGCGCGCATGGCGAGCTGTGCGGGCTGATGGCGATCCGTGCCGCACAGGACGCCCGCGCCGCGCCGCGCCGCAAGGTGCTGGTGCCCGATTCGGCGCACGGCACCAACCCGGCGACGGCGGCGATGTGCGGCTACACGGTCGAGGCGGTCCCCCTCAACGCGCGCGGCCGCGTCGATCTCGCGGCACTTCGGCGCGCGCTCGACGGCGACACGGCGGCCTTCATGCTGACCAACCCGAATACCTGCGGCCTCTTCGAGGACGAGATCCTCGAGCAGGCGGCGGCGATCCACGACGCGGGCGCCTTCTTCTACTGCGACGGCGCCAATTTCAACGCGCTCGTCGGTCGCGTGCGCCCGGGCGATCTCGGCATCGACTGCATGCACATCAATCTGCATAAGACGTTCTCGACACCGCATGGCGGCGGCGGGCCGGGCAGCGGGCCGGTGACGCTGTCGGCCGCGCTGGCACCGTTCGCGCCGGTCCCCTACGTGGTCCACGATGCGAACGGCTTCCGCCTGGTCGAGACCGCGGGCGATGCGGCCGCAGGACTCGCGCCGCTCGGCCGGCTCAAGGGCTTTCACGGCCAGATGGGCATGTTCGTCCGCGCGCTCGCCTTCATGATGAGCCACGGCGCCGACGGCCTCCTCCAGGCCTCGTCGGACGCCGTCCTCAACGCCAACTACGTGCTGGCGCGGCTCGCCGACCGGATGAGCCTTCCCTATGACGGCCCGTGCATGCACGAGGTCCTGTTCGACGACGCGTTCCTCAAGGATACCGGCGTCACCACGCTCGATTTCGCCAAGGCGATGATCGACGAGGGCTTCCACCCGATGACCATGTACTTCCCGCTCGTCGTCCACGGCGCCTTCCTGATCGAGCCGACCGAAAGCGAATCGAAGGAGGGCCTCGACGTCTTCGTCGCGACCATGCGGAGTCTCGCCGAGCGCGCCCGATCGGGCGATGCGGCTCCGTTCCTCGCGGCGCCGCAGTTCGCGCCGCGCCGCCGCCTCGACGAGACGCGTGCCGCGCGCCAACCGGTGCTGCGCTGGCGGCGGTCGAACCACCCGGGCGAGGCGGCATAGGATCGCCGCGTGGCGCGTCGGGGGCTGCGATGACCCGTCGGGGATGAGCCGGCCGGCGGAGGCGGAGCGGTCGTGAGCGGAGGCCCCGCGAGCGGCGATCAACAGCGCGTCGCCTACGGGATGGGGCTCGTCTTCGTCTGCGCCGTCGCGTGGGGCTGCAACTGGCCGATCACCAAGTTCGTGCTGTCGGAGCTGCCGCCGCTCCAGTATCGCGCGGCGGGAACGACGCTCGCCGCGCTGGCGATCGGGCTTCTCGCGGCCCTCCGCGGCATCCGTCTCGCGGTACCGCGCGCGGAGCTCTGGCCGCTCGTTCTCGTCGGCACATTCAACGTCGCCCTGTTCAACATCACGGCGGTCTATGCCGTCGATCTCATGGGCGCGGGACGGGCGATCGTGATCGCCTACACGTTCTCGATCTGGACCGCGCTGTTCGGCCGCCTGATCCTGGGCGAGCGGTTCACGATCGACCGCAACCTCGGCATCGCGCTCGGCCTCGCCGGATTGGCGCTCCTCGTCGTCCCCGACCTCGTCCGCCTCGACCGCGCACCGTGGGGCGTCCTCCTCGCGGTCGGGACGTCGATCTCGTGGGCCTTGGGTTCGGTCCTTTTCAAGAAGTACCGCTGGTCGATCGAGGCGACGGCGCTCTCGGTCTGGCAGCTCGCGATCGGCAGCATCCCGATGATCGTGGGCGCCATCGTGTTCGAGCCGCTCGTCGACCCCGCGGCGTTGAGTGCGCCGGTCGCGATCGGCTGGATCTATTTCATCGTGATCGGCATGGCGTTCGGCTATTGGGCCTGGTTCACCGCGCTCCGCCATATCTCCGCGGTCGTCGCCTCGATCGCGTCCTTTGCGACGCCGGTCGTCGGCGTCCTCGTCGCCGGGTGGTTTCTCGGCGAGGAGCTGTCGGTGCTCGACCACGTCGCGCTCGCCTTCGTGGTCGCCTCAATCCTCGCGGTCGTCGCCGGACGCGATCGGATCCGGCGCCTCGTCGGGCGGTCGCCCTGAACGACGAAGGCCCGCCGGATGGCCGGCCTCGCGCGGGTCGGCGGCATGGGCCCGCTAGTTGAGCCGGCGCGGCAGCTCGGCGATGGCCGATTCGATCAAAGCGCCGCCACGGGTCGCGTCGAGGTTGTCGGCGATCAGCTTGCGCGTCGCGGCGAGCGCGACGTCGACGGCGGTCTCGCGCACTTCCTTGAGCGCCTCGGCCTCGGCGAGCGCGATCCGTTCGAGCGCGAGCCGCTCGCGGGTCTTGAGGCTCGCCTCGAGCGCCGCGGTCTGCTCCTCGGCGAGGCGAGCGGCCTGGGACGAGGCCGCGGCGAGCAGATCGTCGGCCTCCTTCATCGCGTTCCGGCTCTTGCGCTGGTATTCAGCGAGAAGGTGCTGCGCGTCCTCGCGGAGCTTCGCCGCCTCGTCGAGCGTCGCCTTGATGCGCGCCGCGCGGGCGTCGAGCGCGCGGTTGATCGCGCGCATCACCGGCTTCGCGATCGCGGCGACGAAGATGACGAATCCAACGGCGACCCAGGTGTCGGGGCTCTGCAGCATCAGCGGTCCTCGTAGGCGCGGGCGACGGCCGCGACGGCCTCGCGCGCCTTGTCCTCGGAAACGTCGAGCCCGGAGAGCCGGCCCACCGCTGCGCGCGCCGCGTCCGTCGCGACCGATCGGAGGTTGGCGAGCGCTTCCTTCCGCGCCGCGGCGATGCGGGCCTCGGCGGCGGCGGCCTCGCGCGCGAGCTTGTCGCCGAGGGCGGCGTTCCGCGCCTCGGCCTCGCGGGCCAGCCGCTCGGCCGTTTCCTGGATTCTCGCCTGCGCCTTGGTCCGCGAATCGGCCATCAGCTTCTCGTAGTTGCCGAGGACCGACTCGGCCTCCTTCTTGAGCGTCTCGGCCGCAGCGAGATCGTCGTCGATCCGATCCTGGCGTTTCTGCAGCGTCCCGGCGAGCTGCGGCAGCGCGACACGCACCAGGAGGATGTAGAGCGTCACGAAGGTGACCACGAGCCAGAAGACCTGGCTCGCGAAGGAGGTCGGGTCGAGTTGCGGCATGGCGCGCGTCCGGTGCGGCCCTTGGGGGCCGCACCGCCCCGGATCAGCCGAACAGGATGACGAGCGCGACGACGAGCGCGAAAAGCGCGATCGCCTCGACAAGGGCGAAGCCCAGCATCGTCATCGGGAACACATCGTTACGCGCCGCCGGGTTGCGGCCGACCGCGCTGATGAACGAGGCGAAGATGTTGCCGATGCCGATACCGGACCCGACGACGCCGATGACGGCGAGACCGGCACCGATCAGTTTCGCGGCAGCAAGTTCCATGATGGTCTTCCTTTCCAGAATGCCCGGCGGCGCCGGGGCCTAGTGCAGATGGAGGGCGTCGTTGATGTAGAGGCAGGTCAGGATCGCGAACACATAGGCCTGTAGGAACGCGATCACGATCTCGAGGCCGGTCAGCGCCGAGACGAAGGCGAGAGGCAGGACCCCGGCGACGCCGAGCGCCGGCACGAAGCCCGCGAATACCTTGAGGAGCGTGTGGCCGGCCAGCATGTTCGCGAACAGACGCACCGACAGGCTGATCGGGCGCGACAGATAGGACAGGATCTCGATCGGGATCAGGAGCGGCCACATCACCTTCGATACGCCGGGCGGCACGAAGAAGCTGAAGAAGTGCATGCCGTGCTTGACGAAGCCGAGGATGGTGACGGCGATGAACACGACGAGCGCCATCGCGAAGGTGACGATGATGTGGCTCGTGAAGGTGAAGCTGTACGGCACCATGCCGAGGAGGTTGCCGAACAGAACGAACATGAAGACGGTGAAGATGATCGGGAAGTAGCGGCGGCCCTCGTTCCCGACGGTGTCGCGGATCAGGTTGCCGACGAACTCGTAGGCGAGCTCGGCCATGCTCTGCAGACGACCCGGCACCAGCGCCGGCCGGCGCGATCCGATCGTCAGGAACAGGACGACGAGGACCACCGCGATCACCATGACGAGCGCGGAATTGGTGAACGAGATGTCGGTCTCGCCGAGCCGGATCGGCACCAGCGTCTTGATCTCGAACTGCGACAGGGGGCTGTGTTTGTCGGCCACGGTTTGACTGTCTCGGTGCTCGGTGGCTGTCTGGTCTTTCGGCGGGCGGCACCGCTGGCGCGGTCCCGGAAGAATTCATCGCTCGTGGAAAGGCGGCGGGGAGTCCGACGCCCAGCAACCCGTTACGCGTCCTCGTCGTCGTCCGGCGGGCGTCGCCCGGCCGGCTTGGTACCGCCCGGCCCGCCGGATCGCTGCCCCTGGTCGGGTCCGGAGCCGCCGGCCCTGTAGCCGACCGCCCCGCCGATCCCGCGCACCACGCGGTAGACGTTCATCATCCCGGCCGCGGCGCCGAGCACGAAGAACGCGATCAACAGCCAGGGCCCGGTGCCGAGCCACTGATCCAGGAGGATCCCGATCCCTGCACCGACGATCAGCGCGGCGACGATCTCGACGCCAAGCCGCATGGCGAAGCCATAGCCGCTCCGGGACGCCGGAGAGCCGGCGCGTTCCGGCGGATGCTCCTGCGCCTTGAGACGGCGCAGCCGCGCATCCAGGTCCTGAAGCGCGCCGGGCTTGTCGCTCTCGCTCATCGCTGGGATGCCTTCTGGCCCCCGTCGTCGCGGCGTGCGCCGCAGCGAAAGGCAGGCGCACGATACGGACTGCCCCAGGGCCTGTCAAGGCGCAACCGGTCGCAGTTACGGCCTTGATCCACTTGCGGAAATCGCCATTCGCGCGGGGTGCTCAACCGGTCGCGCGAAGCGCTTCAGCGGCCTCCAGATCGACCGAGACGAGCTGCGACACGCCGCGTTCCGCCATGGTTACGCCGAACAGCCGGTCCATGCGCGCCATGGTGAGCCGATGGTGGGTGATCAGCACGAAACGCGTGTGGGTCTCGGCGGCGATATCGGTGAGGAGCATGCAGAAGCGGTCGACATTGGCATCGTCGAGCGGCGCGTCGACCTCGTCGAGCACGCAGACCGGCGCCGGATTGGAGAGGAAGACCGCGAACAGGAGCGAGAGCGCGGTCAGCGCCTGCTCGCCGCCCGAGAGGAGCGTCAGCGTCTGCAGCTTCTTCCCGGGCGGGCTCGCCATGATCTCGAGCCCGGCCTCGAGCGGGTCGTCGGAGCCGGTCAGCGCCAGATGCGCGCGGCCGCCGCCGAACAGGCGCGCGAATAGCCTCTGGAAATGCTCGTCGACGGTCTTGAAGGCCTCCATCAGCCGTTCGCGGCCCTCGCGGTTCAGGCCGGCGATGCCCTGCCGGAGGCGCGCGATCGCCGCGATCAGGTCCTCGCGCTCGCTCCGGATGTTGCCGAGCTTCTCCTCGATCTCGTTGGCCTCGATCTCGGCGCGGAGATTGACCGGGCCCATCGTGTCGCGTTCGCGCACAAGGCGATCGACGCGCATCTGCATCTGGGACTTCTCGGGCAGCGCCTGGCCGGGGTCGACCTCGGCGACCGCGAGCGTGTCCTCGGGCCTACACGAGAGCCTTTCCTGGATCCGCGCGACGAGCGCGGCGGTCGCCTGCGCGACCTGCTCGACGATGCCTTCGCGACGTGCGCGCGCCTCGCGTGCATCGGCGAGGCTCGCCTCCATCGCGCGGAGCTCCTTCGTCGAGGCCTCGACGGCACGCTCGGCGGCGACCAGCGCATCGGCGGTCTCGCGCCGGCGGCTCTCGGCGGCGGCGCTCGCCTCGAACAGGCTCTCGCGCCGGGCCGCGAT